>NZ_JBSGBK010000010.1:0-164392 GCF_053601215.1 Amycolatopsis sp. NPDC004772 | reverse complement strand
CGCGCCGCCCGCAGGCGACCTTCCCCAGCCGGGCCGTCCCGGCGGGCCCGGCGCGCCCACGCCGCCGGAAGGCCTGCCCCAGCCGGGCGCAGTCCCTGGCGGGCACACCGCGCCCCCGGCAGGTGATTTCTCGCAGCCGGGCGGGTTTGCCGCACCGCAGGAGGCAGGCGACCTCTCGCAACCCGGTGGGCACAGCGCATCGCAGCCTGCGGGCGACTTCTTGCAGCCGGGCGCAGCACCTGGAGGCCACACCGCGTCGGAGCCCACGGGCGACCTCCCCCAGCCGAGCCATCTCGGCGGCCACACCGCATCGCAGCCGGGCGCAACCCCCGGCAGCCACGCCGCGCCGCCCGCAGGCGACCTTCCCCAGCCGGGCCGTCCCGGCGGGCCCGGCGCGCCCACGCCGCCGGAAGGCCTGCCCCAGCCGAGCCCTCGCTTCTCCGCGCCGGGGCAGGTGCCGTGATGACCCGAGCACCCGGGCCCGGGCCTGGCCCCATGCCCCGCGCCGGTGAACCCGTCGATGTCGCCGATGCCTCGGTCGGCGAGCTGATGTCCAACGTCATGAAGGACCTCTCCACCCTGGTGCGGCAGGAAGTCGAGCTGGCCAAGGCCGAAGTCAAGGCCGAGGCGGGCAAGGCCGCGAAGGGCGCCGGGATGCTCGGCGGCGCCGGGTTCGCCGGCTACCTCGTCGTCCTGTTCCTCTCCATCGCCCTGTGGCAGGGCCTGGCGAACGTCATGGATTCCGGCTGGGCCGCGCTGATCGTCGCGGTCGTGTGGGCGATCGCCGGCGCCGTGCTCTACGCGACGGGACGGCGTGAAGTCCGCCGCGTCAACCCGAAACCCGAACGCACCGTCGAGACCCTGCAGCAGGTTCCCGACGCACTGAAAGGCGAACGACCATGACCGAACCGGAGCGGATCCGCCGCGAAATCGAGAGTACGCAACGCCATCTCAGCACCGACGTGAACGCCCTCACCGAAAAGGTGACCCCGGGCCGGATCGTCGAACGCCGGATCGGCCGGGTGCGGACGGCGGTCGGCAATGCCCGGGACCGCGTCATGGGCACGGCGTCCGACCACGCGTCGACGGTGGGTGACAAGGCCGGCTCGGTCGCCTCGGCGGCCGGGGACAAGGTGAGTTCGGCCGCCGACGCCGTCGGCGAGGCACCGCAGTCGATCCGGCGCGGCACGCAGGGCAATCCGCTGGCCGCCGGCCTGATCGCCTTCGGTGCCGGCTGGCTCGTGTCGTCGTTGCTGCCGGCGAGCGAGCCGGAGCGCCGGCTGGCCGGTCAGGCGACCGACCTCGCCCGCGAGCACGTCGCCCCGGTCGCCCAGCACGCGGCCGAGGAGCTGAAGGAAAACCTGCGCGAACCGGTCCAGCAGGCGGCCGAGTCGGTGAAGTCGGAAGCCTCCGACGCGGCGTCCACGGTGAAGGACGAAGCGCGGTCGGCGACCGGCGACGTCACCGATCGCGCCCAGGAAGCCCGGGAGAACGTGCGCTCGCAGAGCTGAGGCCGCGGGGCGCGGCCGCCCGGCCGCGCCCCACCTCCCGCGAAAGGACGGCGATGTCCCCGTTCGACCCGCCCGCCGGCGACTCGCTGATGTTCGTCGGCACGGCGACCACGGTGCTCCGGCTGGGCCCGTTCACCCTGCTCACCGACCCGAACTTCCTCCACCGCGGCCAGTGGTCCTCCTTCGGCCAGGGCCTGTTTTCCCGGCGCCGCACCGAACCCGCGCTGCAGCCCGCCGACCTCCCACCGCTGACCGCGGTCATCCTGTCCCACCTGCACGGCGACCACTTCGACCGGATCGCGTCCCGCGAACTCCCCCGCGACACCCCGATCCTGACCACCGAGCACGCGGCGACTCGCCTGCTGCGCCGCGGTTTCCACGCACCGCTCCCGCTCCCGACGTGGACGGCGGAGACCTTCTCGGACGCCGGCGCGCGGCTGACGGTGACGTCGGTGCCCGCCCGGCACGCGCCGGGCCCGATGCAGCGGGTGCTGCCGCCAGTGATGGGCAGCGTCCTGGAGTACCGCGCGACGCCGGAGGCCGAGCCGCTGCGCATCTACCTCAGCGGCGACACGGTGATCCACGACGAGCTGCGGACCATCCGCACGCACTTCCCCGACCTCGACCTCGCCGTCGTGCACCTGGGCGGCACGCGCGCCGCCTGCGGCGCCCGAAAACGCGGGTGCAGCTGCTGCAGCGAGGCGAATTCCTGACGTTGTGACCGCGGTTCACGGCCACCCGCCCGGTTCCGGTGCAGCTCGGCGAACCAGTCGGCCACGGCCAGTCCTCAAAGGACCCCGGGTTCCCGTGACATTTTTTCCGGATACACCCGCCCGGAGCAGCCGGCCGCCCCGTGACTCACCGGGCGTCCCCGGGCCCGGGACCGATCGGGCGGCCCGGACCTCGCGGCCTTCCGCCGTTCAGTGACCGTTCAGTTCGCCTGCGTGCCGGAAAGCGCTGTCTCACCACGCTTTCCCGAGATCACGCGCTGGCCGGGCGCGGACGTGGCCGCGTATGGTCGGCCGGCACGAGCTTGGGAGCGCTCCCGAATCCGGCCCCG
This sequence comes from Amycolatopsis sp. NPDC004772, assembly GCF_053601215.1. Lineage (NCBI taxonomy): Bacteria > Bacillati > Actinomycetota > Actinomycetes > Pseudonocardiales > Pseudonocardiaceae > Amycolatopsis > Amycolatopsis sp. NPDC004772. The sequence continues at coordinate 161,821 of NZ_JBSGBK010000010.1, read as the reverse complement.
ACGAAGGAGGACAGCGTGGTTCCCCGACGCAAAACTCTGCTCTCCCTGGTGGTGACGGCCTTCGCCGCCGTGCTGCTGGGCGGCGTGTTCACCGGCGTCGCCGACGCGCACGGCTCGGCCACCGACCCGCCGTCGCGCAACTACGGCTGCTGGAACCGCTGGGGCAGCGACTTCCAGAACCCCGCGATGGCGACGAAGGACCCGATGTGCTGGCAGGCCTGGCAGGCCGACCCGAACGCGATGTGGAACTGGAACGGGCTCTACCGCGAAGGCGTCAAGGGCAACCACCAGGGCGCCATCCCCGACGGGACGCTGTGCAGCGGCGGCCGCACGCAGGCGCCCCGGTACAACGCGCTCGACACGGTCGGCGCGTGGCAGACGGCCGACAAGGATAACCGGTTCACCCTCACCATCACCGACCAGGCCCGGCACGGGGCCGACTACCTGCTGGTGTACATCACCAAGCAGGGCTTCAACCCGGCGACCCAGCCGCTCGGCTGGGGCAACCTCGAACTGGTCGCCCAGACGGGCAAGCTCGCGCCCGCCGGGCAGTACCAGGTCGCGGTGAACGCCGGCTCCCGGACGGGGCGGCACGTCGTCTACACCATCTGGCAGGCGAGCCACCTCGACCAGTCGTACTACTTCTGCAGTGACGTGAACTTCTCCGGACGCTGACCGGCCCGGGCCGCGGGACGTCCCCGCGGCCCGGTTTCCGGCGTTAGATACGTTACAGCCCCTGGTCGTAACGCAAGGCGGAAGCTCGGGATATGGAACTCACCCTGCCGGGCGGCCCGGACTGCGGGCACGCCATCGAGGTCGCGACGGCCTATTCGTCGCCGTCCCTGCTGAACCATTCGATGCGGGTCTACGCCTGGGCCGTCGCGCTCGGCGACGTCCACCACGTCGCATTCGACGCCGAGCTGCTGTTCGTCGCGGCGATGCTGCACGACGCCGGGCTCGCGGCGGAGTTCGACAGCCACACCGTGCCGTTCGAGGTGGCCGGCGGGCACGTGGCCTGGGTGTTCGCCGCCGGCGCCGGCTGGCCGCCCGCGCGCCGGGCGCGGCTGGCGGAGGTGATCGTCCGGCACATGCACGCGGAGGTCGACCCGGCCGAAGACCCGGAAGGGTTCCTCCTGTCGAGGGCCGCGGCGGCCGACATCGCCGGGCGCGACGTCGCGGATCTGCCCGCCGGCTTCCGCGCGGAGGTGCTCGACCGCTACCCGCGGCTGGACCTGGTGGCGGAGTTCCTCCGCTGCTTCGGCGACCAGGCGGCCCGCAAGCCGGAGAGCTCGGCCGCGGCCGCGATGAAGAACGACCTCGCCACCCGCATGGCCCGCAACCCGCTCGAAGGGAACTGAAGTGCAAGCCGTCACCGTCGCCGATCGCACCGCCGAACCGGCCCTCACCGAACTGCCCTACCCGCACGCCGCCGAGAACGACGTCGTCGTCCGGGTGCACGCGGCCGGGTTCACCCCCGGCGAGCTGACCTGGCCGGCCACCTGGACCGACCGCGCGGGCCGCGACCGGGCGCCGAGCGTCCCCGGCCACGAGCTGTCCGGCGTCGTCGCGGAACTGGGCTACGGCACCACGGGCCTGACCGTCGGCCAGCGCGTCTTCGGCATGGCCGACTGGGCCCGCAACGGCTCCTTGGCCGAGTACACGGCGGTGGAGGCGCGCAACCTCGCGCCGCTGCCGGCCGACGTCGACCACGTCACGGCCGCCGCCCTGCCGATCTCCGGGCTGACGGCGTGGCAGGCGCTGTTCGACCACGGGCGCCTCACGGCGGGCCGGACCGTCCTGGTTCACGGCGCGGCCGGCAGCGTCGGCTCGCTGGCGGTCCAGCTGGCGCGCGAGGCGGGCGCGCGGGTGCTCGGCACCGGCCGCGAGGCCGACCGGGACACGGTGCTCGGCCTGGGCGCGGAGGCCTACTTCGACCCGCTTTCGCCGGACATCGGCCAGGTGGACCTGGTCCTCGACGTCCTCGGAGGCGAGGTCCTGGACCGGTCGGCGGCCCTGGTGCGCGACGGCGGCACCCTGGTGACGGTGGCCGAGCCGCCGCGCGGGCCGGGCATCTTCTTCGTCGTGGAACCGGACCGGGCCCGCCTCGCGGACCTGGCCCAGCGCGTCCGTGAGGGCCGCCTCCGCCCCCGGATCGACACGGTACGCCCGCTGGTGGAAGCCCCGGCGGCGTTCGGCACGCGCGGCAGGACGATCATCCGGACGGCGTGACGTACCGATCGAACCAGCTCCTGGCGGCGCGCAACGGGCCGTCGACCGCCGGGAGGTCGGGGTACCAGGCCTTTTCCCATTCGAGTGACACCCAGCCGGACCACGAACGCAGCAGATCACCGCATTCACCGAGCGGAACGGCCCCCTCCCCCGGTGGGACGGGGGTGGGTGCTTCGCGGCTCTGCACGTCCTTGACCTGGAAGTAGCCGAGGTAGGGACCGAGCACGGTTTTGGTGACGGCGGGGCGTTCGCCGGCCCGCCAGGGGTGAACGGCATCCCAGAGGACGGCGGCGAGATCGGGCGCACCGAACCCGTCGACGAGCGTCCGGGCGGCGGCCCCGGTGGGGTGCGAATCGTGGGTTTCGACGAGCAGCTTCACCCGGGCATCCCGGAGATCATCGAGGACGGCGGCGATGCGGGGTTCGGCAGTTCCGTCCCCACCGGGGAACACCCGGATTTGCGGGGCGCCGAGGCGGTGGGCGAGGGTGATGAGGGCTTTGAGCTCGTCGATGACGGGCCGGTCAGGTCCGGGAGCGGCGACTTTCGCGTAGCCGGCCAGGCAGGAGATGGCGAGGTTTTCGCCGTCGAGGAGGGATCGGACGGAGTCGAGGGAGGAGGCGGAGAGTCCCAAGTGGACTTCTTCGTCGGGGTGGACGCGCAATTCGAGGCCGGCGCAGTGGTGGGCTTTCGCGGTGCGCGCCGCTTCGCGGAGGGGGATGCCGGGCAGGCCCAGCGTGCTCACCGCGAACTGCCACCCCATCGACGACCTCCCCGCTCGGCTGGTGGCGAGTGTAAGCGCTTTCCGCCGCGGTGGGAGCGGCCGGTGGCGGATGGCTGCGGGCCTTGGCCGCGGCTGCGACCATTCGCGCCGGGCAACGGCACCCGACCTCGCGGACAGGTCTCCGCACCCCCGCCGTTCCCCGGCTCACCACACCCCCGCCGTTCCCGAGCTCACCACACCCCCGCCGTTCGCGGGCAGGCCGGTGCCCGCGCCCGTGATCACCTCGGGCGCGGGCACCGGCTCCCGGCTTAGTGGGCCTTGTTCTGGCCGCGGGCCGCGGGGGCTCGGCCGTTCGCACCGTCGGCGGCCTTGGCCGCCTGCTGTGCCGGCTTCTCGGTCGACGCCGGCTTGGCCGGAGCCGGGGTCGCAGGCTTGGCCGGAGCCGGAGCCGCCGGCGCAGCCGAAGCCGGCTTGGCCGGGGTCGAAGCCGCAGTCGGAGCCGGAGCCGAAGCCGCCGAAGGCTTGTCCGACGGCTGCGAAGCCGGCGTAGCAGGCGTCGCCTTGTCCGCCGTCGATCCCTCCGAAGCGTTCTTCTCCGCCTCGGCGAGCGGGTTCGGCCGCCGGATCTGGACGACCGCCACGATGGCCGCCGCCACCGCCCCCAGCGCCACCAGCCACGGCCAGCGGGCTCGCTTCGAGCGCTCCCCTCGGGCCACGCTCTTGGCCTCCTGCAGCGCCACCGCCAAATCACGCTTCGCCGTCGCCACCGCCTTGCGGCGCTTGCGACCGGACTCGCCCGCCGAACTCACCACCGTCGCCACCGCTTGGGCCGCTTTGCGGCCCGGGTCGCGCAGCTTGACCGCGCGGGCCAGCACCTCGTCGCGGGCCGCGCCGGAATTGGCCAGCACGTCGCGGCGGGACGACCGGGTGCTCTTGTCGAGGTCCTTGGTCGCCGCCCGGCCGACCTTCGCGAGCTCGTCCTTGCCTTCGGCCAGCTTCCGATCGGTGATTTCGACCGCTCGCGCGGCTGCCGCCGCCCCGACCCGCGCGGCCTCCGCGGCGAGGTCCCGTACGCCGGCCGCCGCCGTCTTCACCGATCGCCCGACCGGGGCGTCGCCCTGGCTCATGTGATCACCTCTCACTCGTCGCAGCAGGCATCACCTGCTCACCTCACACCCAGGGGCTACCCAGTGAGAGCGCATCCGGAACATCAGGCCCGTTCCACGTCCAGGGGCAGGTGCCGCACGCTGACGATCACCGACGGGTTCTGGAACACCACCGGCGCGTCCGTGGCGACCGCCAGGTCCCGGTACCGCGAGAACAGCACCTCGAACGCGATCCGCCCCTCCAGCCGGGCCAGCGGCGCCCCGAAGCAGAAGTGGATGCCGTGGCCGAACGTCTGGTGCGGGTTGGGCGTCCGCCCCGGCTCGAACGCGTCCGGGCGGTCGAACACCGCCGGGTCGCGGTTGGCCGACGCCAGGTCCGCCATCACGATCGAGTTCTCCGGGATCCGGTGGCCGCCCAGCTCGACCTCGCGCGTCGTCCGGCGGCCCAGCTCCGGGAACGGCGGCAGCAGCCGGAGCACCTCCTCCAGCGCCGCCGGCACGCTCTCCGGCGCGGACCGCAGCGCCGCCGCGGCCGCCGGGTTCCGGTCGAACGTCACCACCGCGTTCCCCAGCAGCGCGGTCGTCGTGATGTGCCCGGCGATCAGCAGCAGCGCGACGAACCCGACGATCTCCTGGTCCTCGAGGCGCTCCCCGTTGAACTCCGCCTCCACCAGCCGGCTCGTCAGGCCCGGGCCGGGGTGGGCGCGGTGGTGGCGGATGTGGTCGAGGATGTAGGCGTTCATCTCGCGGATCGTCGGCGCGATCGCGTCCAGCGCGCGCTGGATGTCCGCCATGTCGGCCGACTCGCCGAGCTGGTCGCCGCTGAAGAGGACCTGGGCCCAGCGGGTGAACAGCGGGCGGTCCGCCACCGGCACCCCGAGCAGCTCCGCGATCACGATGATCGGCAGCGGGTACGCCAGCGCGTCGACGACGTCGAAGCGCGGCAACCCGGCGACCTCGTCGAGCAGCTCGCCGGTGATGGCCCGGATCCGCGGTTCGAGGCCGGCCACCACCCGCGGGGTGAACGCCTGGCTGACCAGGGTGCGCAGCTTGCGGTGGTCCGGCGGGTCCATCCCGACGAAGTTGCCCTTGCGGAACGTCTCGAAGTCCTCCTGGACCGGGGTGAGCCCGCTGAAGTCCGACGAGAACGCCGCCGGGTCGGACAGCACCCGCGAGACGCCCGCGTGGTCGAGCACCCGCCACAGCCCCCGCTCTTCGTCGTGGTGCACCGGGCCGCGTTCGCGCAGCTCGGCCGAGCGGGCCAGCAGCTCCTCGAAGGCGAACGAGACGCCGGATTCCTGGGTGGTCATGACGTTTTCTCCTCGGTCGTCGGCTGGGGTTCGGGGACGAGGGTGTCGGCGCGGGGGAACCGGCGCAGGGTGGGGCTGACCGTGACGACCAGGGTCACCAGGGCGATCCCGGCCGCGCACAGCAGCACGGCGTTCGTGCCGGGGAACGTCTGCACCACCAGGCCGCCGAACGCGGGCCCGGTCGCCGCGGACACCCCGCCGATCACGCCCATCACGCTGGTCAGGCGGCCGCGCAGCCGGTCGGGGGTGAGCAGCAGCTGGTAGGTCCCGATCGTCGTGTTGGCGGTCGGCGGGAGCAGGGCCATCGCGACGAACAGCGCGCCCAGCAGGTAGCCGCCGTGGATCACGGCCGCGAGTGGCGTCAGCAGCGTCAGCACCCAGAACACGCTCATGATCGACACGTAGGGGCTGAGCCGCCGCTGCAGGTAGGGCGCGATCAGCGACCCCACCACGCCGCCGACGCCCAGCATCGCGGCCATCACGCCGATCTCGCCCGAAGTGACGCCGCGGTCCTTGGCCAGCACGATGATGACGATGTAGTAGGCGCTGAAGAAGAAGTTCAGGCTGACCGCGCACGCCACCGTGACGCGCACGTGCCGTTCACTCCACACCCAGCGCAGCCCCTCGGCCATCTCCTTAACGAGGTGCCCGCCCTCGACCGGCGCGGCCTCGCGGCGCGGCGCCCGGACGAAGGTCAGCGCGACCAGCGAAACCAGGTGGACGAGCACGTCGAAGGCGAACGGGACGGCCCGCCCGAGGCCGTAGAGGAACCCACCGACCGCGGTGCCCGACAGTTGCCCGAGCGCGCCGCGCGCGGAGTTCATCGCCACCGCCGTCGGCAGGTGGACCGGGGGCACGACGCCGGCCAGCATCGCGCCTTCGGCCGGGCCGAACAGCGACCGGCAGCAGCCCATCACCGCCGCGACCGCGATGAGGTGGGGGACGCCCACGCTGTCCCAGAAGATCGCCGCGGCCAGGCTCCCCACCGCCAGCGCGTACACCGCCTCGCAGCCGAGCAGGATCTTCTTGCGGTCCCACCGGTCGGCCAGCGCGCCCGCGGGCAGCCCGGCGACCAGCTGGGCCATCGCGTCGACGCCGAGCACCAGCCCGGACAGCGCCGGCGAGCCGGTCACCGTCAGGACCAGCAGCGGCAACGCGATCATCGAGGCGCTGAACCCGGCTTCGGACAACGCCTGGCTGCCCCACAGCAGCTGGTAGTTGCGGTTGCGCGACAGCCGCGTGGTCACCGCCGCTCCTTCCGGCGGGCCGGGGCCTGGCTGTCGGCGGCGATCTGCCGCAGCGCCGCCGCGAAGTCGCCGGCCAGCGCTTCGGCGGTCCGCCGGTCGTGGCGGGCGGGCTGGTAGATCAGCGAGAACACCAGCTCGCCGTCCTGCACCGCGCCGACCAGGTCGAGCAGGTGCGGGTGGTGCTCGGCCGGGTCGTGGTCGCGGCCGAGCGAACCGCGGACGGCCGCGTAGAGGCTCTCGGACGTCGCCGGCCCGCCGGCCCCGTCCCATTGGCCGAGGTAGTTGAACGAGATCTGCGGGGTGCGGCCCGCCAGCCGCTCCCGGACGTCCGGTGCGCCGAGGTGGCGGAGGGCGCCGTAGCCGAACCCGTTGCCGGGCACGGCCCGCAGCTGCTTGCGGACGGATTTGACGAGCGTCCGCCAGTCCGCGCCTTCGCTGTCCTCTATGGACAGTGCCACCGGGAACAGGGTGGTGAACCAGCCGACGGTCCGGTTCAGGTCGACGCCGTCGAGGACGTCCTCCCGGCCGTGGCCTTCGAGGGCGATCGCCACGTCCGGGCGGCCGGTCCACCGGGCGAGCGCCCAGGCCAGGGCGGTGAGCAGGACGTCGTTGACGCGCGTGCGGTAGGCCGCGGGGGCCGAGCGCAGCAGGGCGTCGGTGTCGTCGGCGTTCAGCACCACGGTGACCTCGGCGGTGCCGGCGCCGGTGGCGTCGTCGTCCAACGGCAGCGCGCCCGCGGCGGGCAGGCCGGCCCAGTACTCGAGTTCGTCGTCGAAGCCGCCGCCGCGGACGTGGTCGCGCAGGCGGTGCGCCCAGTCCCGGAACGACGTCGTCCGCGGCCCGAGGTCGATCGGGACGCCCCGGGCGGCCTGGCGGTAGGCGGTGTCGAGGTCGTCGAGCAGGATGCGCCAGGAGACGGCGTCGACGACGACGTGGTGCGCGGCCAGGAACAGCCGCGGCCGCCACCCGGGATCGGCCGTCACCAGGACGGCGGCCAGCAGCGGACCGCGGGTGAGGTCGAACCCGGCGTGGACGGCGTCGGCGATCCGTTCCAGGGCGGCCGGGCGATCGGCCTCGGCGGTGAGGTCCGCGCGGCGGAGGTCCGGCACCGGCTCGACGTCGGCGTTGTGCTGGCGCCAGCCGTCTTCGGTCCGGGTGAAGCGCATCCGCAGGGCGTCGTGGTGGGTCCAGACCGCGGCGAGGGCTCGCTGGAGGGCGGCGGCGTCGAAGCCGTCGGCGAGCTCGACGAGCATCGACTGGTTGAAGTGGTGCGGGTTGACGGTGTGGGTGGCGAAGAACCAGTCCTGGATCGGGGTCAGCGGCACCGGCCCGACGACGGGGCCGTCGGCTTCGGTCGATTCGGCCACCGCGCCGGCTTCGGGCGCGAGGGCGGCGATGGTCTGGTGCAGGAAGATGTCCTTTGTGGATAGTCGAAGGCCGGCTTGGCGGGCGCGCGAGACGACCTGCATGCTGAGGATGGAGTCGCCGCCCAGCTCGAAGAAGTTGTCGGCGGTGCCGACCCGGTCCAGGCCGAGGACCTGGGCCCAGATTTCGCAGAGGGCCCGCTCGGCCGGGGTGACCGGTTCGACATGCCGGCCGGCCGGCTCGGCGGCGGAGGTGACCACGGGAAGAGCGCGGCGGTCGACCTTGCCGCTCGGGCTGAGCGGCAGGGCGGGGAGTTCGAGCAGCGCCGAGGGGACGAGGTGGCCGGGCAACGACCGGGCCAGGAACTCGCGCAACTCGGCGGCACTGACCGAACCGGCCGCCGGCTCGGTGGGCGCGGGGTGCGGCTCGAGCCCCCGCCCGGTGGGCGGCGCGGTGCGTGGCTCGATCTCGGGCGCGGTCCCCCGGCCAGGCCCCGGCGCGATCTGCGGCGCGGCCTCCGGCTCGGCTTGCCGCGCGGGGTGCGGCTCGCACTCCGGCGCGGTCCCCCGCTCGGCCCCCGGCACGATCGGCGGCGGGGTCTTCGGGTCGGTTTGCGGCGCGGCCGCCATCGCGACCCCCGCCCCGGTCACCGGCGCGGTTCCCGCCCCAGCCTCCGGCAGCGCCCCCGACCCGTTCCCCGGCCCAGGCGCCGGTGCGGCGACGAAGCAGGCGACCAGTCGCTTGTGCCCCGACTCGTCCTGCTGGACCGCCGCCACCGCGGCCGCCACTCCCGGGTGGCGGGTCAGGGCCGCCTCCACCTCTCCCAGTTCGATGCGGAAGCCGCGGACCTTGACCTGGTCGTCCGCTCGGCCGGTGAACTCCAGGTGGCCGGCCGCCGTCCAGCGGACCACGTCGCCCGTTCGGTACATGCGGTCGCCCGGTGCGGCGAACGGGTTCGCCGTGAACCGGTCGGCCGTCAAGCCCGGCCGGTCGAGGTAGCCGCGGGCCAGGCTCGGCCCGGCGACGTACAGCTCGCCGGCCACTCCGATCGGGACCGGCTGGAGGGCCGCGTCGAGGACATACACCCGGGTGTTCGGGATGGGCCGGCCGATCGGGGGCGGTGTTCCGGGGGCCAGGGGCTCGCTCCAGGTCGCGACGATCGTCGACTCGGTGGGCCCGTACGCGTTGATCATCCGCCGCCCCGGGGCCCACCGGCCGACGAGCTCGGCCGGGCAGGCGTCGCCGCCGACGACGAGGGTGCTCAGGTGCGGCAGGTCCGTTGCCGGGACCGTGGCCAGCGCGGCCGGCGGGATCAGCGTGTGGGTGATCCGGTGGGTCGCCAGGAACTCGGCGAGCGGCTCGCCGAGCAGCGGCTCGGGCGGCACCACCACGAGCGCCGCACCGGACGGCAGGGCCAAGCAGAGTTCGAGGATCGAGGCGTCGAAGCTCGGCGAGGAGTACGCGAGGACGCGATCCCCCGCCGCGACCCGCAGGTGCTCGGCCTCGGCGGCGGCGAAGGACGCCAGCCCGGCGTGGGTGACGACCACGCCCTTGGGCCGCCCGGTGGAGCCCGAGGTGTAGATGACGTACGCGGGGTGCTCGGGACGCACCGGGACCGCCTCGGCGGGCTCGCCGGCGAGCGCCGCCGGGTCGTCCAGCGAAAGCACCCGCACCCCGTCCGGGACCGGCGGGGCCAGACCGTCCAGCGTCAGGACCAGGGCCGGACGCGCGTCGGCGAGCATGAACGTGATGCGCTCGATCGGGTAAGTCGGGTCCACCGGGACGAACGCCCCGCCGGCCTTCCACACCGCCAGCTGCGCCACCACGATCTCCACCGACCGCGGCAGCGCCAGCGCCACGATCCGCTCCGGCCCGATCCCGTACCCGGCCAGCACCGACGCCAGCCGCGACGCCCGCTCCTCCAGCTCGGCGTACGTCAGGGACTCGCCCCCGAGCACCGCCGGCGCGTCCGGCGTCCGCCGGGCACAAGCCGAGATCAGTGCAGGCAACGCAACCGGCCCCACCGGGACAGCCGTGTCGTTCCACGCCTCCACGACCAGCTCGCGTTCGGCCGCCCCGATCAGCGGCAGCCGGGCCAGCGGCCGGTCCGGATCTTCGGCCACCCCCGCCAGCAGGACGCCCAGGTGCGCCGCCAGGCGATCGATCGTGGCCGCGTCGAACAGGTCCGTGTTGTACGTCAGCGCCGCCCGCAGCTCTCCCCCGTCCGGCTGGAACTCCAGGGTCAGGTCGAAGTTCGCCGCCGTCGCCGGTTGCGGGAGCTCCTCGGTCTCCAGGCCGGGCAGGTGCGCCGTCTCGCGGGGACCGTTCTGCAGCACCACCATCACCTGGAACAGCGGTGTCCGGCTCGGGTCGCGGCCCGGCTGGACCGCGTCGACGACCCGGTCGAACGGCAGGTCCTGGTGGTCGAACGCCGCCCGCACCCCGGCCGCGACGTCGTCGAGGAACGCCGTGAACGCCGCCTCCGGGCGGACTTGCGACCGCAGCACCAGCGTGTTGACGAAGAACCCGACCAGCCCCTCGAGTTCCGGCCGCTCCCGGCCGGACGTCACCGTGCCGACCGCCACGTCGTCCTGGCCGGCCCAGCGGCCGAGCAGCACCTGGCACGCCGCGACGAGCGTGGTGAACAGGGTCGTCTCCCGCTGCCGGCTCACCTGCTCGAGCCGGGCGGTCACCGCCGCCGGGACGACGATCTCGTGCGTCGCACCGCGGGTGGTGCGCACCGGCGGGCGGGGCCGGTCGGTGGGCAGCTCCAGCGGCGTCAGGTCGCGCAGGCGCTCGGTCCAGTAGTCGGTCTGGCCGGCCAGGACCCGCTCGGCGAGACGGCCGCGCTGCCAGGCCGCAAAGTCCGCGTACTGCACCGGCAACGGCGGCAGGTCCGCCGGTTCGCCGCGCAGCGCCGCCGCGTAGAACGCGCCGACCTCTTCGGCGATCAGGCCGTTCGACCAGCCGTCGGTGACGATGTGGTGCACCGCCACCGTGAGCACGTGCTCCCGCGGCGCGAGCCGGATCAGCTTCGCCCGCAGCAGCGGTCCTTCGCTCAGGTCGAAGGGCTGTCCGGCGTCGGCCCGCAGGATCTCCGCGAGCTCCTCCTCGCGGGCGTCGACGACCGGCAGCGGCACCGGCGACGGCGGGTGCACGAGCTGGACGCCGTGGCCGTCGGCCGAGCCGAACGTCGTCCGCAGCGGCTCGTGCCGGGCGACCAGCGCGGTGAACGCCGCGGCGAGCGCGTCGACGGCCAGTTCGCCGCGCAGGCGCACGGCCGAACTCGTGACGTACTCGGTGCCGCCCGGCTCGAACTCGTCGAGGAACCACAGCCGCTGCTGGGCGAAGGACTGCGGCAGCTCGCCGTCGCGCGGGACGGCCGGGATCGGGTCGGCCGCCGTCGCCCCGACCGTTTCGATCGCGGCGGCGAGCCGGGACACCGTCGGGTGGGCGAACACCGCCCGCGGCGACAGCGACACGCAGCATTCGGCCAGCAGCCGGGACACCAGCCGGATGCTGAGGATCGAATCGCCGCCCAGCTCGAAGAAGTTGTCCTGCGCCCCGACGCGCTCGACGCCGAGCAGCCGCTGCCAGATCCCGGCGACGGCCCACTGGGTCGCGGTCGACGGTTCGACGTACGGCCGCTGCGACGGCACCGGGCCCTCCGGCGCGGGCAGCGCCCGGCGGTCGACCTTCCCGTTGCGGTTCAACGGAAGCGCGGCCAGCACCAGTACCACGGCGGGCACCATGTACTCGGGCAGCGCCGCGGCGGTGTGCGCGCGGAGTTCGTCCGGATCGGCGGCGCGTCCGAGGACGACGTGCGCGATCAGCCGCCGCGTGCCGGCCGGGTCGGTGTGGATGCTCGCGACCGCCTGGGCGACCGCCGGGTGCGCGGCCAGCACGGCCTCGACCTCGGCGAGCTCGATCCGGAACCCGCGCAGCTTGACCTGGTCGTCGGACCGGCCGAGGAACACGAGTTCGCCGTCGGCGCCGCGGCGGACGACGTCGCCGGTGCGGTACATCCGCTCCCCCGGCGCGCCGAACGGGTCGGGCACGAACCGCTCGGCGGTCAGGCCGGGCCGGCCGAGGTAGCCGCGCGCCAGGCCCGCGCCGGCCAGGCACAGCTCCCCGGGGGCGCCGGCGGGCAGCGGGCGCAGCTCGGCGTCCAGCACGTACGCGCGCATGCCGTCGAGCGGGCGGCCGATCGGCACCGGCTCGGGAACCGGCTCGCCGGCCATCCGGAAGGAGGTGGCGAAGGTGGTCGTTTCGGTGGGGCCGTAGCCGTCGACCACGACGAGGCCGGGGCACGCGGCCTGGACCGCGCGCACCACGGCGGGCGGGACGACGTCGCCGCCGGTCCACACCTCGCGCAGGCCGCGCAGGCCGTCGGGGGCGTCCTGGGCGAGCAGCCGGAAGAGCCCGGCGGTCAGCCACGCCGACGTCACGCCGTGGGCGGAGATCGCGTGCCGCAACGACTCCGGCGTCAGGTCCGGCCCGTCGGGCAGGACCGTCGCGCCGCCGCCCAGCAGCGGCACCCACAGTTCGTAGGTGGAGGCGTCGAAGGCCAGCGGCGAGTGCGAAAGGACCCGCGTGTGGGCACCGCCGGCGAACCGGCCGTCCTGGGCCAGCGCGGTGATGTCGCGGTGGCGCACGGCGACGCCCTTCGGCACCCCCGTGGAACCCGAGGTGTACATGACGTAGGCCAGGTTTTCGGGTCCCACAGCGGAGTCGGGCGCGGCGGCGGACCGCTGCTCGCCGATCGTCAGCACCGGTCCACTGTGGACGGCTTCGGCGGCGGGCACCCAGGTGTCACCGGCCACCACGACCGACACCCCGGCCTCGGCGAGCACGGCCCGCAGCCGCTCGTGCGGCGCCCGGGTGTCCAGGGGCATGTAGGCCGCCCCCGCCTTGAGCACGGCGAGTTCGGCGACGACGTGGTCCACCGAGGGTTCGAGCAGCAGCCCGATCCGGTCCTCGACCGCGACGCCGAGCCCGGTCAGCCGCCCGGCCAGGTGGTTGGCCCGTTCGTCCAGCTCCCGGTACGTCAGGGTCCGGTCGGTGGCGAGCACGGCGGGGTCGCCGGGGCGGCGCGCGACCTGGTCGGCGAACAACGCGAGCACCGTGGACGGGGTCCCGGCGGCGCCCGGGCCGTGGGCGTCGGCGAGCACCCGGGCGCGTTCCGCGACCTCGACCCACGGCACGCGGGCCAGGGGCCGGTCCGGGTCCGCGGTGACGGCGTCGAGCAGCCACCCCAGCCGGTCGGTCATCGCCGTGACGGTCCGCGCATCGAAGAGCGCCGGGTCGTAGGCGAGGTCGAGCGCGAGGCCTTCGTCGAGGGACGCGCGCAGGCACAGCGGGAAGTTCGTGGCGTCGGCCGAGGCGACCTCGACGACCCGGGGCGCGCCCGCGGTGGCGGGCTCGCTGATCGGGTAGTTCTCGAACACCACCATGCTGTCGAACAGGTTCTGCCCCGCCGGGACGTCGCTGAGCGGGCGCAGCCGGGCCAGCGACACGAAGTCGTGGTCGCGGGCCTCGCTCTGGGCTGTCTGCAGCTGCCCGAGCCACCGCGCGACCGGCTGGGTGCCGTCCACCCGGACGCGGGTGGGGATGGTGTTGATGAACAGCCCGATCATGGTCTCCACGCCGGCCAGGTCGGCCGGGCGGCCGGAGACCGTGGTGCCGAAGACGACGTCCCGGTCGCCCGACAGCAGCGCCAGCAGCAGCGCCCAGCCGCCCTGCACGACGGTGTTGACGGTGAGGCCGTGGGTCCTGGCGAACTCCCGCAGCCGTAGGGTCGCGGCCGGCGGCAGCTCGATCCGGACCGAGTCGGTGGAACGGGACTGGTGGGCTTCGGCCGGCGGGCGGTCGTAGGGCAACGCCGTCGGCGCGTCGAAGCCGGCCAGGGTGCCCGCCCAGAACGCGTCGGCGGCGGCCTGGTCGCGGCCGGCCAGCCAGCCGAGGTAGTCCCGGTACGGGCGCCGGGTGACCAGGGCGGGCCGGCCGCCGGCGGACGCGGCCGCGTACTCCTCGCAGGCTTCGGCGAAGACCTGCGCGGAGCTCCAGCCGTCGAACAGGACGTGGTGGGACGTCCAGATCAGGTCGACCTCGTCGCCGGGGAGGGCGGCGATCGTCAAGCGGGTCAGCGGGGCCCGGGTCAGGTCGAATGGGACGGCCCGGTCGGCCGCCAGGGCGGCCTCCAGCGCGGCTTCCCGCTCGGCCGCGCCGAGGTCGCGCCAGTCGTGGTGGGTGACCGGCAGGGTCGCCGCCCGGGCCACCACCTGCACGGGCTCTTCGACACCGGTCCAGACGAGCCGGGTGCGCAGCACGGGTGTCCGGTCGACGACCCGCTGCCAGGCCGCGGCGAGCCCGGCCGGGTCGGCGACCCCCGCGAGCCGGATGCGGACCTGTTCGAAGTAGGCCGGGGACCCGTCGTCGACGAGGGTGTGGAACACCATCCCGGCCTGCAGCGGGGTGAGCGGGTAGACGTCCTCGACCGCCCGGCCGTCGCCGGCCACGGTGTCCAGTTCGGCGGCGCTCAGCCGGGCCAGCGGGAAGTCCGACGGCGTGCGGCCGCCGGCGCCCGGGGTGGCGCAGTGCGCGACGATCTCGCGCAACGCCGTCAGGACCTGCTCGGCAAGGCCGCGCACGGTGTCTTCGCGGTGGACGCCGGGGGCGTAGGTCCAGCCCAGTTCGAGACGGCCGCCGTCGACGATGCCGACGACGTCGAGGAGGGCGGTGCGCGGCCGCGCGGGGTCGACGTCGTCGCCGAGGTCGCCGCCCCAGCCCCGGTACAGCCCCTCGGCGTCGCCACCGGCGGTCCACTGTCCGTGGTAGTTCAGGGAAATCTGCGGCACCGGGTCGCCGTGCCGCCGCAGCGAGCCGTAGCCGAGGCCCTTGCCCGGGACGGCTCGCAGCTGCTCCTTGACGGCCTTAAGCGTCGGTCCCCAGCCGTCGGCCGCCGGGAGGCTGAGCGCGACCGGGTACTCGGCGGTGAACCAGCCGACCGTGCGGGAGAGGTCGAGGTCGTCGAAGAGCTCTTCGCGGCCGTGGCCTTCCAGGGAAACCAGGACGCGGTCCCGGCCGGTCCAGCGGGCCAGCACCCGGCCGAGCGCGCTCAGCAGGACGTCGTTGATCTGCGTGCGGTAGACCTCCGGCACCCGGCGCAGCAGGGCGTCGGTGGTCTCGGCGTCCAGGCGGACGGTGACCGTGCGGGCGCTTCCGGCGGTGTTCTCCCCCGTCGCGTCCACCGGCAGGGCGGGGTCGACGCCGTCGAGCACGCCGGTCCAGTACGGCAGCTCGGCGTCGAAGCCGTGCCCGGCGAGGCGATCCGCCCAGCGGAGGTAGCTCGCGGGGGCCGGGCCGAGGTCGACCGGCTGCCCCGCGGCCACCTGGCGGTAGGCGGTTTCGAGGTCTTCCAGCAGGATCCGCCACGACACGCCGTCGATCACCAGGTGGTGGACGACCAGCAGCAGCCGCGGTGGCTGTCCTCCGGAGGTGATCAGCACGGGCGCGACGAGCGGCCCGTCGCCGACCCGCAGGGTGGCGCGCGCTTCGGCGGCGACCACGTCCGCATCGGACGATTCGACGTGCCGCAGCGCCGGGATCTCCCGTTCCGGAGCGAACTCCTGCCGCCACCCGGAATCGGTGCGGGTGAACCGGGTGCGCAGGGCGTCGTGGCGGGCCAGCACCGCGCCCAGGGCGGTTTCGAGAGCGGGCACCGAGACGTCCGGGTCGAGCTCGGCGAGCGTGGACATGGTGAAGTGGTCGTGGTGGCCGGTTGCGAAGAACCACCGCTGGATCGGCGTGAGGGGCGCCGCACCGGTGAACCCGGCCTCGGCTGCACCGGACTCGGTGCCGGCGACGAGGGCGAGCTCGGCGATGCTCTGGTGGCGGAAGACGTCCCGGGACGTCAGCCGCAGGCCGTGCCGCCGGGCCCGGGCGACGACCTGGATGCTGAGGATCGAATCCCCGCCGAGGGCGAAGAAGTTGTCGTCCACCCCCGGCTCGCCGACGCCGAGGACGTCGGCCCAGATCTCCGCCAGCAGCCGCTCGGCGTCGGTGCGCGGGGCGGTCCGGCCTTCGGCCGGGGCCGGGTGGACGGTGGGCGCGGGCAGCGCGCGGCGGTCGACCTTGCCGCTGGTGGCCAGCGGCAGCCGTTCGAGGGGGACGAACACCGACGGCATCAGGTGCTCGGGCAGGGTTTCCTTCAGCGCCGTCCGCAGCCGCGCGGGATCCGCCGCGGAACCCGGGACGACGTAGGCGACCAGCCGGCCGTCACGGGCGACGACCACCGTGTCGGCGACGCCGGGCAGGGCTCGCAGCGCCGCCTCGACCTCACCGGGCTCGATCCGGAAGCCGCGGATCTTGACCTGGTCGTCGACGCGGCCGAGGTACTCGAGGTGACCGTCGGCGGTCCAGCGGGCACGGTCGCCGGTGGCGTACATCCGGCTGCCCGGCGGGCCGAAGGGGTCGGCGCGGAAGCGGTCCGCGGTCAGCCCGGGCCGGTTCAGGTAGCCGCGGGCCAGCTGGACGCCCGCCAGGTGCAGCTCGCCGGGCACGCCGATCGGGGCCGGACGCAGCCGGTCGTCGAGGACGTAGGCCCGCACGTTCCCGGTGGGACGGCCGATCACTTCGCGGTCGGTCTCGCCGATCCGGCAGAGGGTGGCGTCGACCGTGCACTCGGTCGGGCCGTAGAGGTTGAACGCGGTGACGCCGTCGAGGTCGCTCAGGTCGCGCCACAACGCCTCGCCGACGGCCTCCCCGCCGACCAGGAGCACGGGCGGGCAGTGACCCGCTTCCAGCAGGTGCCGGACGAACGACGGTGTCGAGTTGACCAGATCGATCTCGTGCTCGGCGACGTACCCGGCGAGCAGGACCGGGTCGAGCCGGGTGTCGCCGTCAATCACGTGCAGTTCGTGCCCGGCCGTGAGCATCAGCAGCACGGTTTCCCAGGACGCGTCGAAGGAGAACGCGGCGGTCAGCGCCACCCGCAGCCGGTCCTTCCCGGCCGCGGCGGTGAACCGATCCGCGTGGTCGACGGCGAAGTTGGCCAGGGCGCGGTGGGTGACGAGGACGCCCTTCGGCGTTCCGGTGGAGCCGGAGGTGTAGATCGCGTAGGCCGCGTGGTCCGGCGCGGGCCGGTCGGGGGGATTCGTGTCCGCTCCCTCGGCGGCAACGGGTTCGGTGAGCACGAGGGCCGGACGCGCGTCCGCCAGCAGCGCCTCCCGCCGCCGTTCGGGAAGCTCGGGGTCCAGGGGCAGGTGGACGGCACCGGCCTTGAGGACGGCGAGGATCGTGACCACGAGTTCGGCCGAGCGCGGCAAGGCGACCGCCACCAGCCGCTCGGGCCCGGCACCCCGGGCGACGAGGACCCGCGCGACCTGGTTGGCGCGGGCGTTCAGCTCCGCGAAGGTCAGCGCAGTGGTACCGCTGACGAGCGCGGTCGCGTGCGGGGTCCGGGCGGCCTGCGCCTCGAACAGCCCGACGACGGTCGTCTCCGGCTCCGGCCGGCCGGTCGCGTTCCACGTCCCGACGACCAGTTCCTCTTCGGCCGCGGGCAGGGGCAGGGTGTCGACGGGCCGGTCGGGCTCGGCCGTGACCGCGGCGAGCAGGACCGTGAGCTGCTCGGCGAACCGGCGCACGGTCGCCGCGTCGAACAGGTCGGTGTTGTAGTTCAGCAGCCCGCGCAGCCCGTCCGGGCGCTCTTCGAACTCGACGCTCAGGTCGAACCCGGCCGTGGTCATCGGCAGCGTCAGCTCGCCGGCGGTGAGGCCGGCCAGAGCAGGCAGGCGGTTGCCGGCGTTCTGCAGCGTGACCAGCACCTCGAACAGCGGGGTGCGGCTGGGGTCGCGGTCGGGGCTCAGCTCGTCGACGATCCGCTCGAACGGCACGTCCTGGTGGGCGAAGGCGTCCAGGACGGTCCGGCGGACGGTCCCGAGCAGTTCCCCGAAGCCCCGCCGTCCGTCCACTGAGGACCGCAGCACGACGGTGTTGACGAAGAGCCCGACCAGGTCCTGGACCTCCGGGTGGTCGCGACCGGAGGTGACCGTGCCGACGGCGACGTCGTCCTGGCCGGACCAGCGGCGCAGCACCAGCTGGCAGGCCGCGACCAGCGCCGTGAACAGCGTCGTGTCGCGGTCCCGGCCGAGCCGCCGCAGCCCGGTGAGGGCCTCGGCGCCGAGGGTGAACTCGTGCTCGGCGCCGTTGGCCGTCCGGGTGGCCGGACGCGGGCGGTCGGTCGGCAGGTCGAGGGGGCGCAGGCCGTCGAGCTCCCGGCGCCAGAAGCCGAGCTGCTCGTCGAGGAAGTCGCCGGTGAGGCGCTCGCGCTGCCACGCGGCGAAGTCCGCGTACTGGATCGGCAACGCCGGGAGTTCGGCGCGCTCGTCGCCGTAGAGGGTGGCCAGTTCGCCGATCAGGACACCCATCGACCAGCCGTCGGTGATGATGTGGTGCAGGGACAGCACCAGGGCGTGGTCGTCCGGAGCCACGCGGACCAGCCGGGCGCGCAGCAGCGGGCCCCGGGCGAGGTCGAACGGCCGGGCGAGGTCCTCGGCCAGCAGCCGCCGCAGCTCCTCCGGGCCGGCGACGTCGGTGACCGGCAGCGCGAGCTGCCACGGCTCCCCCACGACCTGGCGGGGACGCCCGTCGACGGCCGGGAACGTGGTGCGCAGCGACTCGTGCCGGGCGATCAGCGTGGTGAGCGCCCGGGCGAGCGCGTCGGGCCGCAGGTCGCCGCGCAGCCGCACGCCGAAGACCGTGACGTGGTCGGTGCTGCCGGGCGCGAAGTCGTCGAGGAACCACAGGCGCTGCTGGGCGAAGGACAGCGGCAGCTCGCCGTCGCGGCCCACCGGCGTGATCGCCGCGGACAGCGGCGTGGCGGACGCGGTGGGCAGCGCGGCGGCCAGGCCCGCCACCGTCGGGTGGTCGAACACCGTCCGCGGGGACACGTCGACGCCGAACGCCTCGCGCAGCGCGGAGGTGAACCGGATGCTGAGGATGGAATCCCCGCCGAGTTCGAAGAAGTTGCCGTCGGCGCCGACGCGCTCCAGGCCGAGCGTCGCGGCCAGGACCGCCGCCACCGTGCGTTCGGTTTCGGTGCGGGGTTCGGCGAACTCGGCGGGCTCTGCCGTGGCCGCGGCCGGGGCCGGCAGCGCCCGCTGGTCGAGCTTCCCGTTGCGGGTCAACGGGAGTTCGCCGAGCGTGACGAACGCCGAGGGCACCATGTAGTCCGGCAGCGACCGGCCCAGGTGCTCGCGCAGCCGCGCGGTGCTCGGCGGCGCGTCCGGTCTCGCCGGGACGACGTAGACGACCAGCCGCTTGCGGCCGGGCTCGTCCTCACGCGCCAGCACCGCCGCCGAGCCGACGTCGGGCAGGGCCAGCAGGGTCGCTTCGATCTCGCCCGGTTCGATCCGGAAGCCGCGGATCTTGACCTGCTGGTCGGCGCGGCCGTGGTAGCGCAGGGCGCCGTCGTGGGTGCGGGACACCCGGTCGCCGGATCGGTACATCCGGGACCCGGGCGCGCCGAAGGGGTCGGCCACGAACCGGGCCGCGGTCAGGCCGGGGCGGCCGAGGTAGCCGCGGGCCAGGCCGTCGCCGGCCACGTAGAGCTCGCCGGGCACCCCGGCCGGGACCGGGTTCAGGTCCGCGTCGAGGACGTACCCGCGCAGGTCGGGCAGGGCGGTGCCGATGACACCCGGAGTGTCCACCTCGGACCGAAGGTCGTGTTCGGTGACGTGCACGGTGGTTTCGGTGATGCCGTACATGTTCACCAGCCGCGGGGCGCGGTCGCCGTGGCGGGCGAACCAGCCGGCCAGCCGGCGCGTGTCGAGCGCCTCGCCGCCGAAGATGACGTACCGCAGCGCGAGCCGGGCGCCGGGGTCGTCTTCGTCGGCCCGGACGAGCTGGTAGAACGCCGACGGCGTCTGGTTGAGCACGGTGACCCGCTCGTCGGCCAGCAGGCGCAGGAACTCCCGCGGCGAGCGGGACACCGCGTGCGGCACGACGACGAGCCGGCCGCCGTGCAGCAGCGGGCCCCAGATCTCCCAGACGGAGAAGTCGAACGCGTAGGAGTGGAACAGCGTCCAGACGTCGTCGCGCCCGAAGCCGAAGCGCGCGGTCGCGGCGAACAGGCGGGTGACGTTGCGGTGCGGGATCACCACGCCCTTGGGCAGCCCGGTCGAGCCGGAGGTGTAGATGACGTAGGCGGGGTGGTCCGGCGTGCAGCGCGGCGGCGGATCGGTGTCCGGCCCCTCGGCCACGTCGACGTCGTCGGGGCCGAGGACGGCGACGGGAGCGGTGTCGGCGCACATCCGCTCGACGCGTTCGGCCGGGGTGGCCGGGTCGATCGGCAGATACGCGGCCCCGGCCTTGAGGACGGCGAGGATCGCGACGACCTGTTCCGGCGAGCGCGGCAGGCGCAGCGCGACGAACCGTTCCGGCCCGGCGCCGAGCGCGATCAGCCGGTGGGCCAGGCGGTTGGCCCGCGCGTTCAGCTCGGCGTAGGTGCAGTGCCTGCCTTCGGCGGTGAGGGCGACCGCGTCCGGGTGCGCCGCGACCTGGGCGGCGAACAGCTCGGTGAGGGTCGGCGCGGGCAGCGACGGGAGCGGCTCGATGGTGAGCCGGGCGCGGTCGGCGGCCGACAGCCACGGCAGCCGGGCGATCGGGCGGTCCGGGTCCTCGGCGAGCCCGAGCAGCAGGGTCTCCAGGCGGGCGGCCAGCGCGGTGGCCGTTTCCTCGTCGAATAGCGCCGGGTCGGTGGCCAGCTCGAAGCCGAGCTGCCGGTCGGCGTAGGCGCGCAGGGTGACCGGGAACGTCGTGGCGTCGAGCGCGGTCACCTCGCGCAGGGTGACCCCCGCCTGCGCGGCGGCGTTCTCGTCGAAGGGGTAGTTCTCGAACGCGACCATGCTGTCGAACAGGTTCTCCCCCGGCGGGACGTCGCTGAGGGCGCGCAGCTTCCCGAGCGCGAGGAAGTCGTGGCGGCGGGCCTGGTTCTGCTCGTCCTGCAGCCGCCGCAGCCACGCCAGGACCGGCTCGCCGCGGTCGATCCGCGTGCGGGTCGGGACGGTGTTGATGAACATCCCGATCATCGTCTCCACGCCCGGCAGGTCGTCGGGGCGGCCGGAGACGGTGGTGCCGAACACGACGTCGGACTCGCCGCCGGAGTGGGCCAGCAGCAGCGCCCAGGCGCCCTGCACGAGCGTGTTGACGGTGAGACCGTGGCGCCGGGCCACGGCCCGCAGCCGAGCGGTGTCCTCTGTGGACAGCGACGTCCGGATCGTGCGCGACGAGCGGGTCCGGTGGGCCTGGGCCGGGGGCCGGTCCCACGGCAGCGGGGTCGGGGCGGCGAACCCCGAAAGCACGTCACGCCAGTGGTTTTCGGCCGCGGTGACGTCCTGGGCGGCGAGCCAGCCGAGGTAGTCGCGGAACGGCCGGTGCGCCGGCACGCGCGGGACCCGGTGCTCGGTGATCGCGGCGTACTGCTCGCACACCTCGGTGAAGATCTGGGCGAGGCTCCAGCCGTCGAGCACGATGTGGTGGGAGGTCCACATCAGCAGCACGCAGTCGTGGGTGAGCGCGACGACGGCCAGCCGCATCAGCGGCGCGGTGGTGAGGTCCAGGCCGCGAGCGGCGTCTTCGGCCGAGAGCCGGTCCAGCTGTTCGGCCTGCTCGGCTTCGGAAAGGCCCCGCCAGTCGTGGCGGGTGATCGGGACGGCCGCCCGGTGCCGCACGACCTGCAGCGGTTCCTCGAGGCCGTCCCAGACCAGCTCGGTGCGCAGGACCGGGGTGCGGTCGGCGACCTGCTGCCAGGCCTGCGCGAACGCGTCGGGGTCGCGGACGCCGTCCAGGAGCATCCGGGCCTGATCGACGTAGGCATCGGCGGTGGGGTCGAGCAAGCTGTGGAACAGCATGCCCGCCTGCAGCGGAGTCAGCGGGTAGATGTCGTCGACGTCGCGGCCGTCCCCGGCCAGCCGGTCCACCCCGGCTTGGTCGAGGCGGGCCAGGGGGAAGTCCGACGGCGTGCGGCCGCCGCTGCCGGGCTGCGCGCAGTGCGCGACGATCTCCCGCAGGCCGGCCAGCATCGCCTCGGCCAGCTCGCGGACGGTGTGCTCGTCGTTGACCTGGTCGGAGTAGGACCACGTCAGCGACAGCGCGCCGGACTCCACCACCCCGGTGACGTCCAGCTGGTAGGTGCTCGCCTCCTCCGGGGCGATGTCCGCGCCCGGGCTGTCGTGCCGCCCGCGGAACAGCCCCCGGTCGCCGGCCTGGGCGTCCCATCGGCCGTGGTAGTTGAAGCAGACCTGCGGCAGCGGGAACGCCTGCAGGGCGTGGCCCGGCGCGTCCGGCTCGCCGAGGTACCGCAGCGCCTCGTAGCTCAAGCCGCGGCGCGGGACGGCCCGGAGCTGCTCCTTGACCGCCTTGAGCGTGGCGCCCCAGTCCCCCGACGGCGGCAGGTCGAGCGCCACCGGGAACTGCGTGGTGAACCAGCCGACCGTCCGGGAGAGGTCGACGCCGTCGAGGACGTCCTCGCGCCCGTGCCCCTCCAGGGCGATCAGGACTCCGGCTTCCCCGGTGCGGTCGGCGAGGGCGCGGCCGAGCGCGCTCAGCAGCACGTCGTTGACCTGGGTCCGGTAGGTCGCGGGGACGCGGTGCAGCAGCGCGTCGGTGTCTTCGGCGCCGAGGGTCACGGTCAGCGTGCGGGTGGAGCCGGTGGTGCCCGCGCCCGCGTGGTCGGCGGCCAGCTGCGCCGGGACCCGGCGGGCCACCCGCGTCCAGTGCTCGAGGTCGTCGGCGAACCCGCCGTCGCGGACGTGCTGTTCCAGCAGGTGCGCCCACTGGGTGAACGGCGTGGCGCTTGCCGCGAGCCGGATCGGGGCACCGGAGACGACCTGGCCGTAGGCGGTTTCGAGGTCGCCGAGCAGCAGCCGCAGCGACACGCCGTCGGTGACGACGTGGTGCACGGCCAGGAACAGCAGCGGCGGCCGGGTGCCGCGCAGGAGCAGCGCCGCGCCGGCGAGGGTGCCGGTGGTGAGGTCGAGGCCGGCGCGCACCTGCGCGGCCGCGGCCTCGATACCGGCGCGCTGCCCGGCGTCGCCGAGGGAGGACAGGTCCCGGATCCGCAGGACGCCGGTCGGCGGCGTCGGCGTGACCTCCTGCCGCCAGTGGCCGTCGACGGTGAAGAACCGGGTGCGCAGGGCGTCGTGGTGGGCGACGACCGCGTCGAGGGCGGTCCGCAGGGCCTGCTGGTCGACGTCGGCGGGCAGTTCGAGCAGCTGCGACATGGTGAAGTGGGCCAGGGGCCCGTGGGTGGCGAAGAACCAGTGCTGGATCGGCGTGAGCGGGGCCGGGCCGGCGACCGGTCCCGCCGCCGGGGCGAGCACCGCGGCGGTCTGCACGGCGGTGGCGAGGCCGGCGATGGTCTGGTGCAGGAAGATGTCGCGCGAGGTGAGGCGCAGGCCGGCCTGGCGTGCCTGGGCGACCACCTGGATGCTGAGGATCGAGTCGCCGCCGAGGCCGAAGAAGTTGTCCTCGACGCCGATGCGGTCGTTGCCGAGCACCTCGGACCAGATCGCCACCAGCTGGTGTTCGACGGCGGTGCGCGCGGGCACGTAGGCCTGGCCGTCCGTCGGCGCGTCCGGGGCGGGCAGCGCCCGCCGGTCGACTTTGCCCTGCGGGGTCAGCGGAATCGCGTCGATCGGGACGAACGCCGAGGGCACCAGGTAGTCGGGCAGCGTGACCCGCAGGGCGGCGCGCAGGCCGTCCGGGGTGACCTCGGCGGTGCCGACGACGTAGGCGACCAGCCGGGCGTGCCCGCCTTCGGGCCGGTTGGCGACGACGACGGCGGCGGAGACGCCGGGCAGGCGCACCAGCGCGGCCTCGACCTCGCCGGGTTCGACGCGGAAGCCGCGGATCTTCACCTGGTCGTCGAGGCGGCCCAGGTACTCCAGCTGCCCGTCGGCGGTCCAGCGCACGCGGTCGCCGGTGCGGTACATGCGCATCCCCGGCGCGCCGAAGGGGTTCGCGACGAAACTGCCGGCGGTCCGGCCCGGCCGGCCGAGGTAGCCGCGCGCGAGCTGCGCCCCGGCGAGGCACAGTTCGCCGGGCACGCCGGCGGGCACCGGCCGCAGGTCCTGGTCGACGACGTAGGCGCGGGTGTTGGCCAGGGGACGGCCCAGCACCGGGCGGGCCGTTTCGCCGACCCGGCACGAGACGGCGTCCACTGTGTACTCGGTGGGGCCGTAGAAGTTGTGCGCCACGGTGACTTCGGCGCCGGAGAGGTCCCGCCAGAGCGTGTCGTCGAGGGCTTCGCCGCCGAGCATGAGGATCTTCGGGCGGTGGCGCGGGTCGGTCAGCAGCCCGGCGGGGATCAGCCGGCGCAGGTAGGTCGGGGTGAGGTCGAGGAAGTCGATCCGGCGCTCGGCGATGTAGTCGACGAGCGCGTCCGCGTCGAGCCGGGTGTCCTCGCCGATCAGGTGCAGCTCGTGGCCGTCGGCCATGAGCAGCGGGCCTTCGAGGGAGGTGTCGAAGGAGAGCGTCGCGGTCAGCGCGACCCGCAGCCGGCGGCCGGGTGCGGCGAAATCGGTGCGGTGGTTGAAGAGCAGGTTGGTGAGGTTGCGGTGCGGGACGGCCACCCCCTTCGGGCGGCCGGTCGACCCGGAGGTGTAGATGACGTAGGCGGTGTTGTCCGGCCGCAGCGGCGCGATCCGGTCGGCGTCGGTGAGGTCGGTACCGGGGTGGTCCCGGTCCGCGACGTCCGCCGGCCCGAGGACCAGTTCGGCACCGGAGTCGCGCAGCAGCAGCTCTTTCCGGTCGGCGGGCAGGGCGGGGTCGATCGGCAGGTACACCGCCCCGGCCTTGAGCACGGCGAGGAAGGCGATGATCGCGTCGGCGGTGCGCGGGAGGGCGAGGGCCACGACGCGCTCGGGGCCGGCGCCCAGCGTGACGAGGTGGCGGGCCAGGCGGTTGGCCATCGCGTTGAGCTCGGCGAAGCTCAGCGCGATGTCCCCGGCGACGAGCGCGGTCTCGTCCGGGCTGCGCTTCGCCTGGGACTCGAACAGCTCGGTGACGGTGGCCGCGGGCACGTCCAGCGCGGTGGCGTTCCACTCGGTGAGCAGCCGGGATTCCTCGCCGGCGGTGAGCAGCGGCAGGTCGCCGACCGGGCGCCGGGCGTCGGCGGCGATCGCGGTCAGCAGCACGGTGAGGTGCTCGCCGATCGCGACGGCGGTCCGCGCGTCGAACAGGTCGGTGTTGTACTCCAGGGAGCCTTCGAGGGCGCCGCCGGCCGGCTGGAATTCGACGGTGAGGTCGAAGTTGGCGGCCCGGCGGGCCACCTCGACCGGCTCGGCCGTCAGCCCGGCGAAGTCCACCGGGCCGCCCGCGCTGCCGTGCAGCAGGACCATCGCGTCGAACAGCGGGGTGCGGCTGGCGTCGCGGTCGAGGCGCAGTGCTTCGACGAGCTTCTCGAACGGAGCTTCGGCGTGCTCGAAGGACTCCAGCACGGTCGTGCGGACCGCGTCGAGGAACGTCCCGAACGGGGCGGTGCGGTCCACAGTGGACCGGATGACGACGGTGTCGACGAAGAAGCCGACGGTCCGCTGCAGCTCGGGCCGGTTCCGGCCGGAGACCACGGTGCCGACGGCGATGTCGGTGCGCCCGGTGTAGCGGGCGAAGAGCACCTGGCAGGCCGCGACCAGGACGGTGTAGAGCGTGGTGTCGTGGGTCCGGGCCAGGTCGGCCAGCCCGGCGGCGACCTCGGCCGGGACGCGGAAGTGGTGCACGGCGCCGGCGGTGGTGCGCACGGCGGGCCGCGGCCGGTCGGCGGGCAGGTCGAGCGGTTCGACGCCGGCCAGCTGCGTCGTCCAGTAGGCGAGGTGCCGGTCGAGAGCGGGCCCGGCGAGGCGGTTGCGTTGCCACACCGCGAAATCGGCGTACTGGACGGCCGGTTCGGGCAGGTCCGCGGCCTCGCCCCGGACGGCGGCCGCGTAGAGCGCGCCGAGCTCGCCGACGAGGATGCCCATCGATTCGCCGTCGGTGACGACGTGGTGGGCGGTGATCAGCAGGACGTGGTGCTGCGGCTCGGCCCGGACCAGCAGCAGCCGCACCAGCGGCCCGCGGCGCAGGTCGAAGGAGCGGCTGTACTCGGTGCCCAGCACCTCGTCGAGGTCGGCGGGCCGCAGCGCGGGGTCGCTGGTCAGGTCGACGGTCCGGAGCGGGACGTCCAGGGTGTCGTGGATGACCTGGACGGGGGTGCCGCCGGCGTCGTCGATGGTGGTGCGCAGGGCTTCGTGGCGGGCCACCAGCTGCTGCAACGCGCCGGCGAGCGCGCCGGTGTCGAGCGGCCCGGTGAGCCGCAGCGCGACGGCGCTGTTGTATTCGGCGTCCCCGGGGCGGAACTCGTCGAGGAACCACAGCCGCTGCTGCGCGAACGACAACGGCAGGGCGTCCTCCCGCGGCGCCCGGCCGATGACATCGGTCCGCTCCGCCCGCCCGGCCAGCCGGCGCTTGAGCGTCTCCCGCAGCTCGGCGGGCAACGCATCGATGCGGCTCTTCCTCGAGGTGGTCATCGCTTTCGTTTCCTCACAACGCAGTTCGGGTGGTGGGAGTTCAGGAGGCGCGGCGGCGCCGCCGGGCGACGCGGCCGCCGGCCTGCATGGCGCTGACCGTCCCGGTGGCCGGGTCGGTCAGGAACCGGCCGCCGATGATGCGGCGGCCGGTGGCCGGCTCGCGGACCGAGAACGACCCGTCGCGCAGCAGCGCCAGTTCCGGGTACACCTCGCCGTCGACCACCAGCACCGCGTCGCCGTCCGCGCGGACGTCCACCTGGTACTCCAGGTCGCCGTTGGTGTAGTGCCCCGACAGGTCCGCCGCCGGGCGGGCGGCCCGGTCGAGGTCGCGGGGCAGCTCGTAGTCGCCCACCGGCAGGCCGTCGGCGCGCAGGGCCGCGACCAGGTCCGTCCACAGGGCCGCACCCGTGTTCCCGTTGGTGGTCAACGCGACGATCCGGCCGTGTGCGGCGTCGATCCGCAGGTGGCACGAGGTGCCGTCGGCCGTGCCGTCGTGGCCGGTCCAGTCCGCGTCGGCGCCGCGGTAACCCGCCAGGCCGAGCCCCCAGGTGTCGGCCAGGCCGAACGGCTCCGCCCCCGGGACCGGCCGGCGCATGAGCTCGGCCAGGTCCGCCGGCAGCGGGCCGTCGCCGCCGCAGAACAGGCCGCCGAACGCCGCCAGGTCCGACGCGCTCAGCGCGAGCGCCCCGGCCGCGGCCTCCGCGGGCGTCAGGGTCTGCGCCACCGGCCGGGCGCGGCCGGTCGCCGCGTGGACGGCGTGCCCGCTGACGTGCGCGCCGGTCCGGCGGCGAGCGCCCGGCTCCACGACGAACGCGGCGTCGATGCCGAGCTCGTCGAGCAGCAGTGTCTCCACCGCCTCCCACCAGCTCATCCCGGTGATGGCCTCGATCACGTACCCGGTCAGCACGTAGCCGACGTTGGAGTAGGAGAACCCCAGGCCGGGCGGCTGGACGAGCCCCGCCTCGCGGCAGGCGCGCAGGTAGCGGCGGGCCGAGCCGCCGTCGGCCGCGGCGCCGAGCGCGGCCGGCAGCCCGCCGGTGTGGCTGAGCACCTGCCCGACCGTCGGTCTGCCGACCTGCGGGCCGAGGCCGTCCAGGTGCTCGCCGAGCGGGTCGTCCGGGTCGAGGTCGCCGTCGGCGACGAGCAGCATCGCCACGGCCGCGGTGAACGCCTTGGTGATCGAGCCGGCCGGGACCTTCGCCTCGGCGGTGATCCCACCGGCCGTGACGGCGTCCGTCCGGCCGCCGTCGGTGACGACCAGCTGGGCGGCCGGCACGCCGTGCTTGTGGGCCAGCCCGGCGAGCAGCCGCTGCAGCCGGCCGTCGGCCGCGGGTACCGGCACCCGCAGGGTGGCCTGGGTGAGTGTCGTGGGTGTGGGCATGGGGTGGGGGCCTTCCGCGTCGGGTCGAAGGAGCCGGTCGTGAGTGGAAAGGCGGGTTCTAACCCGCTTTTTCACTCACGACGGGCCGCGGCAGGCTCGGCGTCGGCGGCCATCTGCCGCTGCAGGCTCAGCGGCCGCATGTCGGTCCACACCTCGTCGACGTGGTCCATGCACTCCTGGCGGCCGCCGCGGAAGCCGTCGGCACGCCAGCCCGCGGGTACCTCGTTCGCGACCGGCCACAGCGAGTACTGGCCCTCGTCGTTCACGAGTACCTGGAATTGGGCGTCGTCCTGCATGGGATTTTCCCTTCCTCTCAGCGGTGTTTTCAGTGGTCTTGGCCGGCGGCGAGCCGTTCGAGGTCCTGCAGGACCCGTTCTTCGACGAGCTCCGCCAGCGCCAGCACGGTGCCCGCGGTGAGCACGTCCTTGGGCGTGATCTCGACGTCGAAGGCGGACTTCGTCATCGACGTGATCCGCAGGCTGCGCAGCGAATCCCCGCCGAGGGCGAAGAAGTTGTCCTCGACGCCGACCCGGTCGAGGTCCAGGGCCTCGGCCCAGATGGCCGCGAGGACCTCTTCGGTCTCGGTCTCCGGAGCCGCGTACTCGCCGGCCTCCGCCGGCGCGGCCGGCGCCGGCAACGCGCGCCGGTCCAGCTTTCCGTTGGCCGTCAGGGGAAGGGCGTCGAGCCGGACGAACGCGGCGGGCACGAAGTGGGCCGGCAGCGCGGCGGCGACGTGCTCCCGCAGCCCGGCCCCCGCCTCGCCGACCACGTAGGCGATCAGCCGCTGCCCGTCCGCGACGACGGCGGCGTCGCGCACCTGCGGGTGCTTGCGCAGCACCGCCACGATCTCGCCGGGCTCGATCCGGAAACCGCGGATCTTGACCTGGTCGTCGGCGCGGCCGAGGAACTCGAGGGTACCGTCGGCGCGCCACCGCACCAGGTCGCCGGTGCGGTACATCCGCTCCCCCGGCGCCCCGAAGGGGTCGGCGAGGAACCGCGAGGCGGTGAGCCCCGGCCGGTCGAGGTACCCGCGGGCGAGCCCGGCCCCGGTGACGTACAGCTCCCCCGCGGCCCCGATCGGCACCGGCCGGAGCGCGGCGTCGAGGACGCGGACGCGGGTGTTGCGGATCGGCCGGCCGATCGGCGGGGTGGCGCCGGGTTCGAGCGGGTCGCTCCAGGTCGCCACCACCGTGGTTTCGGTGGGCCCGTAGGCGTTGATCATCCGGCGGCCCGGCGCCCAGCGGGCCACCAGGTCGGCCGGGCACGCTTCGCCGCCGACCACCAGCGTCCGGAACGCCGGCAGCGCGACGTCCGGCACGCTCGCCATGGCCACCGGCGGGACCAGCGCGTGGGTGACGCCTTCCTCGCGCAGCACCGCGGCCAGGTGCTCGCCGAGCAGCGGCCCGGGCGGCGGCACGACCAGCGCGGCCCCCGCGGGCAGCGCCATGCACAGCTCCAGCACCGACGCGTCGAAACTCGGCGAGGAGAACTGGAGCACGCGGTCGCCGGGCCGGACGTCGAAGTGGGCGATCTCGGCGCTCGCGAAGCTCGCCAGGCCGGCGTGGGTGACGACGACGCCCTTGGGCGTGCCGGTCGAGCCCGAGGTGTAGATGACGTACGCCGGGGCGGTCAGCGGCACGGACCGGCCCAGCGGGGTGGCCGGGCCGTGGGCTTCCGAGCCGTCGAGGACGAGCGCGTCGCCGACCGGCAGCGCCGTCCCCGGCTTGGTCACCACGACGACCGGCTTCGCGTCGGCGAGCATGAACGCGATCCGCTCGGCCGGGTAGTCCGGGTCGACCGGCAGGTAGGCGGCGCCGGTCTTCAGCACGGCCAGCTGGGCGACGACGATCTCCACCGAGCGCGGCAAGGCGAGCGCGACGATCCGTTCGGGACCGGCCCCGCGCGCGGCCAGCAACCGGGCCAGCCGGTCGGCGCGCACGTCGAGTTCGGCGAAGGTGAGCCGCTCCTCGCGCGAGACCACCGCGACCGCGTCCGGCGTGCGCGCCGCCTGGGCCTCGATCAGCTCGGTCAGGGTGACCGCCGGGACCTCGTGGTGGGTGTCGTTGAACGCCACCAGGACCTGGTCGCGTTCGGCGACGTCGAAGTCCCGCAGCGGCCGGGCCGGGTCTTCGGCGATCGCGTCCAGGAGGTGTTCGAGCTGCCGGGCCAGCCGTTCGACCGTCGCCGCGTCGAACAGCGCTGTGTCGTAGCCCAGGCCGAGCGACAGGCGCGGGCCGGGGGCGGCCACGACGGTGAGCGGGTAGTTGGTCGTCTCCATGGCCTGCAGCTCGCGCAGCCGCACCCCGTGCCCGGCGACATCGTCGGCCGTGACGGGGTAGTTCTCGAACACGACCAGGCTGTCGAACAGGTTCCGGCCGCCCTCGACGCCGCTCCACGCCTGCACCGCGGTCAGCGGGACGTGCTCGAACCGGCGTGATTCGGCCTGGGCGGTCTGCAGGCCGCGCAGCCAGCCGGCGACCGGGGCCGCCGGGTCGGCGGTGACCCGCACCGGCAGGGTGTTGATGAAGATGCCGGTGATGTCGTCGACTCCGGCGAGCCCGGCCGGGCGGCCGGACACGGTGGCGCCGAAGCAGACGTCGTCCTCGCCGCTGTGCCGGGCCAGCAGGAGCGCCCAGGCGCCCTGCACGACGGCGTTGACGGTGAGCCGCTCGCGCCGGGCGAACGCCGCCAGCCGGGCGGTCGCCGCCTCGCCGAGGTCGCGGCCGACCCACGTCGCCGAGCTCGATTCGTGCGTGGCCGCGGGAATCCGGTCGTAGGGCAGCGGGGTCGGCTCGGTGACGCCGGCGAGTTCGCGGCGCCAGTACTCCTCGGCACCGTCGGCGGTCTGGCCGCGCAGCCAGGTCACGTAGTCGCCGAACGGGCGGCGGTGCGGCAGAGCGGGCACGGTGCCGTCGCGCAGGGCCGCGTAGGCCGTGCAGACGTCGGAGAGCACCTGGAAGACGCTCCAGCCGTCGAGCAGGACGTGGTGGAAGGTCCAGACGAGCTGGACGGCGTCGTCCGGCAGCCGGGCCAGGGTGACCCGCAGCAGCGGCGCCGTCGCCAGGTCGAACGGCGTCTCACGGTCGTCGGCGAGCAGCTCGCGCAGGGCTTCCTCGCGGTCGCGGTCCCGCCAGTCGAGCTCGGTGACCGGCACTCGCGCGGCGCGGTGGACGACCAGGAGCGGCTCGGGGACGTCCTCCCAGACGACGCTGCCGCGCAGCACCGGTGTCCGGTCGACCACGTGCTGCCAGGCTTCGGCCAGGAACCGCGGCTCGGCCACGCCGTCGAGGACGGCGGTGACCTGTTCGAAGTAGACGCCCTGGGCTTCCTGGGACAGCCCGTGGAAGACCATGCCCGCCTGCATCGGCGTCAGCGGGTGGATGTCGGCCACGCCGCGGCCGTCGCCGGCGATCCGGTCCACCTGCCGCTGGTCCAGTGTGGACAGCGGGAAGTCGCTCGGGGTGCGGCCGCCGGCGCCGGGCTCGGCGCAGTGCGCGACGGCTTCGCCCAGCGCGGCCACCAGTTCGGCGGCCAGCCGTTCCACCGTGGCGGCGGTGTGCGTGTCGCGGTAGTAGGACCAGGTCAGTTCGAGGGTGTCCCGGTCCACCCGGCCGACGACGTCGAGCAGGTGCGCCCGGCCCGCGCCTTCGCCGACCGCCGAGTCGAGGCTGCCGGCCGCGCCGTCGAGCCGGCCCAAGTAGTTGAAGCTGATTTCGGGCTGCAGTGCGGGCGCGGTCCCGGTCAGGTACCGCAGGGCGCCGAAGCCGACGCCGCGGCGGGGCACGGCCCGCAGCTGTTCCTTGACCGACTTGAGCAGCGCGGCCCAGTCGTCGTCGATCCGCAGCGCGACCGGGTACAGCGAGGTGAACCAGCCGACCGTGCGGGACAGGTCGACGTCGTCGAACAGGTCCTCGCGGCCGTGGCCCTCCAGGTCGATCAGCACGCCGCCGCGGCCGGTCCACCGGGCCAGCACCCGGCCGAGCGCGGCCAGCAGCACGTCGTTGACCTGCGTCCGGTAGACGCCGGGGACGTCCTGCAGGAGCGCGCGGGTCAGCTCGGCGTCCAGGCGCGTGGTGACCGTGCCGGTGCCCGCTTCGGCGGCGTCGGCGTCGATCGGCAGCGACCCGTCGACGGCGAGCGCGGTGCGCCAGTAGGGCAGTTCGTCGTCGAAGCCACCGGCTTCGGCGTGGCCGGCGAGCCGGTTGGCCCAGTCGCGGAACGACGTCGTCTTCGGTGGCAGCGGCCCCCCGCGGTAGGCGGTGTCGAGGTCCTCCAGGAGGATCCGCCACGAGACGCCGTCGACGACGAGGTGGTTGACCGTCAGCAGCAGGACGGCCGGCTCCAGGAGTTCGGCGGTGAGCAGCGGCCCGCGGGTCACGTCGATCTCCGCGCCGAGGAGTTCGGCCGGTCCGGCCGGGGCATTTTGCTGGCCGGCGACGGTGAACCGCATCCGCAGGGCGTCGTGGTGCCCGGTCAGCGTGGTCAGCGCCGCGCGCAGCGTCTCGACGTCGAACGGCTCGGGCCGCTCGATCCGCACCGACTGCGTGAACCCGTTCGGGTCCCCGAAGTGGCCGGCGAAGAACCAGAGCTGGATCGGGGTCAGCGCGGCGGCGCCGGTGACCGGCCCCTGCTCGGCCACGGTCACCGCGGCCGACCCCGCCGCCACGGCCAGTGCGGCGACGGTCTGGTGCGCGAACAGGTCCCGCGGGGTGAGCGCGAGACCGTGCCGCCGGGCCCGCGAGACGACCTGGATGCTCAGGATCGAGTCGCCGCCGAGCTCGAAGAAGTTGTCCTCGACGCCGACACCGGGCACGCCGAGCACGCCGGCCCAGACTTCGGCGAGCACGCGCTCGGTCTCGGTGCGCGGCGGCACGTACCCGGCCACCGGTTCCGCGGCGGGCTCCGGGAGCGCCGGGCGATCGACCTTTCCGTTGGCGCTCAACGGAAGCGCGTCGAGCGTCACGAAGGCCGACGGCACCATGTAGTCGGGCAGGTCCCGCTGCAGCCAGGCCCGCAGGTCCGGCTTCCCGGCCGTGACGACGTAGGCGACGAGCCGCCGGTCCCGCGCGACGACCACCGTCTCGGTGACGTCCGGGTGCGCGGCCAGGGCCGTCTCGATCTCGCCCAGTTCGATCCGGAAGCCGCGGATCTTCACCTGGTCGTCGGCGCGGCCGACGAACTCCAGCACCCCGTCGCCGGTCCAGCGCACGACGTCCCCGGTGCGGTACATCCGCTCGCCGGGCGACCCGAACGGGTTGGCCACGAACCGGTCCGCGGTGAGGCCGGGCCGGCCGAGGTACCCGCGGGACACGCCGGCGCCGGCGATGAACAGCTCGCCCGTCACGCCCGGCGGGACCGGCCGCAGGCCCTCGTCCAGGACGTAGGCGGCCATGTTGTCCAGCGGCCGGCCGATCGGCATCGCGTCCGGGACCGCGTCTTCGGGGGCCAGGAAGAACCGGCTGGCGAAGGTGGTGGTCTCGGTGGGGCCGTAGCCGTCGACGACGGTCAGCCCCGGGCAGGCGTCCCGCACCTGGCGGACCGCGGCGGCGGGGACGACGTCCCCGCCGGTCCACACCTCGCCGACACCCCGCAGGCACCCGGGATCCTCCTGCGCCAGCAGCCGGAACAGCCCGGCGGTCAGCCACAGCGCACGGACGCCGTGCCGCGTGACGACCGCACGCAGCACTTCGGCGTCGACGTCGCCGGGCGGGGCGACGACCACCCGGCCGCCGTTGAGCAGCGGCACCCACACCTCGTACGTCGAGGCGTCGAACGCCTGCGGCGAGTGCAGCAGCACGGTCCGGTGGGCCTCGCCCGCGAACGAGCCGTCGGAGGCCAGGGCGACGATGTCGCGGTGGGTCACCGCCACGCCCTTCGGCTTGCCCGTCGACCCGGACGTGTACATCACGTACGCCAGGTTTCCCGGCCGCACCCGGACTTCCGGCGCACCTTCCGGACCGGGCTCGTCCACCCGGACCGTAAGTCCACTGTGGACGTCCTGATAGGACTCCCCGGCGATGACGACGGAGACGCCGGCCTCGTCGAGGACCAGGCACATCCGGCTCGCCGGGGCACGGAGGTCGACCGGGACGTAGGCGGCCCCGGCCGTGAGCACCGCGAGTTCGGCGACGACGAGGTCGGCCGACCGCTCCAGCAGCAGCCCGACCCGGTCCTCGGCCCGCACGCCGAGGGCGATCAGCCGGGCCGCGAGCCGGTCGGCGCGGGCGGCGAGCTCCGCGTAGGTGAGGTCGTCGACCGCCGGCGCGTCCGGGGTCCGGCGGACCTGGTCGGCGAACCGGCTCACGACGGTGGCCTCGGGCACCGGGTGCGCCGTGTCGTTGAACGTCCGCAGCACGCGCTCGCGGTCGTCCTCGGTGAGCAGGTCGAGCTCGCCGACCCGCGTTCCCGGGTGCGCGGCGATGCGGTCCAGGGCCAGCAGCAGCTGCCCGGCGAGCCGGTCGACGGTGGCCCGGTCGAACAGGTCCGGGTCGTGGTCGAACGACACGGCCAGGTCCTCCCCCGGCGTGACGACGACGCTGAGCGGGTAGTTGGTCGGCTGCAGTTCGCCGTCCTCGTGCAGGCCGATCCCGTGCGCGGCCACGGCTTCGGTGTCGAACGGGTAGTTCTCGAACACCAGGATGCTGTCGAACAGCGTGCTGCCGCCCGCCCAGGTCTGCAGCTGGGCCAGGGACACGAAGTCGAACCGGCGTGACCGGGCCTGGGCCGTCTGCAGGTCCCGCAGCCACTCGGCCACCGTCAGTCCATCGTGGACGGTCACCGGCGCGGGCAGGGTGTTGATGAACAGCCCGGCCATCGCTTCGACGCCCGGCAGGTCGGCCGGCCGCCCCGACACCGTGGTGCCGAAGACGACGCCGGATTCGCCGCTGTAGCGGGAAAGCACGAGCCCCCACGCGCCCTGGACGATCGTGTTGAGCGTCAGGCCGGCGCGGCGCGCCAGCTCGCGCAGCCCGCCGGCGGGCGCCGACACCCGGACCGACGCCGCGGACCGCGCGCGGTGGGCTTCCACCGGACGGCGGTCGCAGGGCAACGGCGTCGGCGTCCGGAACCCGGCGAGCTGCTCGCGCCAGTGGATTTCGGCGGCCGTGGTGTCCTGCTCACCGAGCCAGCGCAGGTACTCGCGGAACGGCGGCCGGTGCCCCGGCACGGCGGCCCCCGCGTACCGGGCGCACACCTCGCCGAACACCTGCGCGGCGCTCCAGCCGTCCAGCAGCACGTGGTGGAACGTCCACACCAGCAGCACGTCGCCGCCGGGCAGCCGCGCGAACGCCAGCCGCAGCAGCGGCGCGGCCGTCAGGTCGAAGCCCTCGGCCCGGTCCGCGTCGAGGAACCGGTCCTGCTCGCGGGCGCGCTCGTCGTCGTCCAGCGTCCTCCAGTCGAGGTGGACGACCGGGACGGTGACGTTCCGGTCGACGACCTGCACGGGTTCGTCGAGGCCCTCCCAGACGACGCGGGTGCGCAGCACCGGCGTGTCCGCGACCACCTGCTGCCACGCCCGGGCGAGGCGCTCGGGGTCGCCGATGCCGGTCAGCCGCAGGCGCACCTGGTTGAGGTAGGTCCCGGCCGCGCCGTCGACGAGGCTGTGGAAGACCATGCCCGACTGCATCGGGGTGAGCGGGTAGATGTCCTCGACCGTCCGGCCGGTGCCGGCGAGGCGGTCCACCGCGGCCTGGTCGAGCCGGGGGAGGGGGAAGTCCGACGGCGTGCGGCCGCCGGCGTCCGGCCGGGCGCAGTGCCCGACGATCCCGGTGAGCGCGGCGAGCAGGGCGTCGGCCAGCCGGCGCACGGTCGCCTCGGTGTGCACACCCGCGGAGTAGTGCCAGGTCAGTTCCAGCTCGTCGCCCACGACCGCGCCGACGACGTCGAGCTGGTGCGCCCGCGTCTGGCCGGGGTGCGCCGCGCCGCCCAGACCGCCGCCGTGGTCGAAGCGGCCCAGGTAGTTGAAGCTGATCCGGGGTTCGAGGCGCGGGGCGGTGCCGGTGAGGTAGCGCAGGGCGCCGTAGCCGAGGCCGCGGCGGGGAATCGCGCGCAGCTGTTCCTTGGTCGCCTTCAGGGCTTCGCCCCAGTCCTCGCCGGACGACGTCAGCTCGACCGGGAAGATCGAGGTGAACCAGCCGACCGTCCGCGAGAGGTCGAGGCCGGAGAACAGGTCTTCCCGCCCGTGGCCTTCGAGGTCGACGAGCACGCGGTCGCGGCCGGTCCAGTCGCGCAGGACGCGGCCGAGCGCGGTCAGCAGGACGTCGTTGACCTGCGTCCGGTACGCCCCCGGCACGTCGTGCAGCACGGCCCGGGTCGGTTCCGCGGGCAGCCGCACGACCACCGAACGGGCCGAGCCGTAGGTGTTCTCACCGGCCGCGTCGACCGGGAGGGCCGGGTCGGCGTCGATGGCCGCCCAGTGGTCGAGTTCGTCGTCGAAGAAGCCGTCGGCGGTGTGACGGGCCAGGGTGCGGGCCCAGTCGCGGAACGACGTCGTCTTGGGCGGGAGCTCGCCGCCGGCCAGGAGGGTTTCCAGGTCCTCCAGGAGGATCCGCCACGACACGCCGTCGACGACCAGGTGGTGCGCGGCCAGCGTCAGGGTCGTGCCGGACAGCTCGGCGCGCAGCAGCGGCCCGTTCTCCAGGTCGATGGTGGCGCCGAGGACGTCCTGGGCGCCGGGTGCGTGGCGCGGGCCGTCGGGGGTGAACCGCAGGCGCAGGACGTCGTGGTGCAGCTGGAGTTCGCGCAGCGCGCGCGGCAGCGCTGTGGGGTCCACGGTGTCGGGCACCTCCACCGAGACCGACTGGACGAACTGCTCCGGGTGCACCGGCCGCGGGGCGAGGTACCAGTGCTGCACCGGCGTCAGCGGCAGGTCGCCGGTCACCGGCCCGGCGTCGGCCGCGACGGGCGCGGCCGGGGTGGCGGCGAGGGCGAGCGCGGCGACGGTCGGGTGGTCGAAGACCTGGCCGGGCATCAGGCCGAGGCCGGCCCGGCGGGCCCGGGACACCACCTGGATGCTGAGGATCGAGTCGCCGCCGAGCTCGAAGAAGTTGTCGTCGGCGCCGACGCGGCCGACCCGCAGGACCTCGGCCCAGATGCCGGCGAGCAGCCGCTCGGCGTCCGTCGCGGGCTCGCGGTACCCGAGCCCGGACACGAAGCCGGGCGCGGGCAGCGCCCGGCGGTCGACCTTCCCGTTGTCGTTGAGCGGCAGGGTTTCCAGGGGCACGAACACGGCCGGGACGAGGTAGTCCGGCAGCGTCCGCAGCAGGAACTCGCGCAGGTCCGGCGTCCCGGTCGCGACGACGTAGGCGACCAGCCGCTTGGCCCCGCCGTGCACGGCCGCGACGACGACGGCTTCGGTCACGTCCGGGTGCGCGGTCAGCGCCGTCTCGATCTCGCCGAGCTCGACGCGGAAGCCGCGGATCTTCACCTGGTCGTCGGCCCGGCCGGCGAACTCCAGCACGTCGCCGGGAGCCCAGCGGACCAGGTCGCCGGTGCGGTACATCCGCGTGCCGGGCGCGCCGAAGGGGTCGGCCAGGAACCGTTCGGCGGTCAGCGCCGGCTGCCCGAGGTAGCCGCGGGCGAGACCGGTGCCGGCCAGGTACAGCTCGCCGACGGCACCCGGCGGCACCGGCCGCAGCCCGTGGTCGAGGACGTAGGCGGCCATGTCGTCCAGCGGCCGCCCGATCGGCACCACGGCGGGTACCGGCTCGTCCGGCCCCACCACGAACCGGGTGGCGAACGTCGTGGTCTCGGTGGGGCCGTAGCCGTCGACGACGGTCAGGCCCGGGCAGGCGGCCCGCACCTGGCGGATCGCCTCGGCGGGCACGACGTCCCCGCCGGTCCACACCTCGCCCGCCCCGGCCAGACAGGCCGGGTCTTCCTGGGCGAGCAGGCGGAACAGCCCGGCGGTCAGCCACACCGCGGTCACGCCGTGCGCGCCGATCTGCCGGCGCAGCACGTCGGCGTCGACGTCGCCCGGCGGCGCGACGACCACGCGGCCGCCGTTCAGCAGCGGCACCCACACCTCGTACGTCGAGGCGTCGAAGGCCGGCGGCGAGTGCATGAGCACGGACCGGTGCGCCGGGCCGGCGAACGACCGGTCCCGGGCCAGGCCGACGATGTCCCGGTGGCTGACGGCCACGCCCTTGGGTGTCCCCGTCGAGCCCGAGGTGTACATGACGTAGGCCAGGTTCGCGGGCCGGATCGGGAGGTCCGGCGCCTCGGCCGGTTCGCCGCCGAGCTCGCCGGCCGACAGGATCGGTCCACTGTGGATCTCGGTGGCGAGCGCCCGGCCGGAATCGTCGGTCACCAGGACACCGACGTCGTCGAGCAGCGCGGTCAGCCGGCTGCGGGGCGCGCGGGCGTCCAGCGGCAGGTAGGCGCCACCGGCCTTGAGCACCGCCAGTTCGGCGACGACCACGTCGGCCGAGCGGCCGAGCAGGAGGCCGACCAGGCCGTCCCGCTGCGCGCCCAGGTCGAGCAGGCGGCGGGCCAGCCGGTTCGCCCGCGTGTCGAGCTCCGCGTAGGTCAGGGTTTCTTCGCCGGTGACGGCGACCGCGTCCGGCGTGCGGCGGACCTGCTCGGCGAACAACGCGGGCACGGTCGTGTCCGGGCCCTCCTCCGGGGCGCCGGTCCCCCGGGCCAGGACGGCGCGCTGCTCGGCGTCGGTGAGCATCCGCAGCCGGGAAAGGGGCTCCTGCGGCCGGGTCGCAAGCTCGGACAGCACCGTCCGCAGGTGCCCGGCGAACCCGGCGATCGTCTCGGCGTCGAACAGCTCGGGGTCGTAGCCGAAGAGGAACTCCAGGCGCTCTTCGCCGGGGTAGGCGACAATGCTGAGCGGGTAGTTGGTCGTCTCGACGCCGCGCAGGTCGCGCAGCCCGAGTTCCGCGGTGACCGGGTAGTTCTCGAAGACGAGCAGGCTGTCGAACTCCCCGCCCCAGCTCTGCAGGCGCGCCAGGGACAGGTGGTCGAACCGCCGGGCCTCGGCCTCGGCGTCCTGGAGGCCGCGCAGCCAGTCCACCGCCGTGGCCCGCTCGTCGACGTCGGCGACCACCGGCAGGGTGGTGATGAACATGCCGGTGATTTCGCCGGCCCCGGGCAGTTCCGCGGGCCGCCCGGCGACCGTGGTGCCGAAACAGACCTCCGGCCGGCCGGTGTGCCGGGCCAGCAGCACCGCCCAGGCGCCCTGGACGAGCGTGTTGAGGGTGAGGCCGTGGCGCTGCGCGGCGGCACGCAACGGCCCGGCGGGCAGCTCGATCCGCAGCGAGGCCGTCGATTCGACCGGGTGCCCGCCGGGAGCGCGGTCGGTGCGCAGCCGGGCCGGCTCGGGCCGGCCGGAAAGCCGGGCGCGCCAATAGGTTTCCGCGGCCGGGGTGTCCTGTTCGGACAGCCACCGGACGTGGTCGCGGAACGGGCGGCGGGTCGGCAGCGGGCGCCCGGCGTGCGCCGCCGCGACGTCGGAGAGCACCTGGAAGAGGCTCCAGCCGTCGAGCAGCAGGTGGTGGAACGTCCAGACCACGCGGACCTCGGTCGCCGAGACCCGCGCGAGCAGCAGCCGCATCAGCGGGAGCTCACCCAGGTCGAGGCCGGTGTCCCGGTCGGCAGCCAGCACGGCGTCGAGGTCGGCCGGTTCGGTCGTCCAGTCGCGGTATTCGATCGGCAGGGTGACCTGCCGGTGGACCACCTGCACGGGCTCGTCGAGGCCGTCCCAGACCACCCGGCTGCGCAGGACCGGGGTCCGGTCCACCACCCGCTGCCAGGCGCGGCCCAGCGCCGCGGGGTCGGGGACGTCGCTCATCACGAACGTCACCTGCTGGAGGTAGGCGTGCCGGCCGCCGCCGGTGAGCCGGTGGAAGAGCATGCCGGCCTGGGCCGGGGTGAGCGGGTAGAGGTCCTCGACGTCGCGGCCGTCGCCGGCGAGCCGGTCCACCGCGGCCTGGTCGAGGGCGGCGAGGGGGAAGTCCGACGGCGTGCGGCCGCCGGCGTCCGGCCCGGTGCAGTGCGCGACGATCCCGGCGAGGCCGTGCACGAGGTCGTCGGCGACGGTCCGGATCGTGGCCTCGGCGTGGAGCTGGTCCGAGTAGAACCAGGTGATCTCCAGGCGGCCGTCGGTGACCCGGGCGACGACGTCGACGGCGTGCGCGCGGACGTCATCCGGGTGCTGCTCGAGTTCCAGCTGCCGCTCGAGGCCCCGGTACAGCTCGCCCTCGGCCTCGAAGCGGCCGAGGTAGTTGAAGCTGAGCCGGGGCCTCACCGCGGGAGCGGTCCCGGCGAAGTGGCGCAGGACGCCGTAGGACAGGCCGCGGGCCGGGATCGCGCGCAGCTGCTCCTTGACGGACTTGAGCACGTCCCCGGCGCCGGTGTCGGGGACGTCGAGCGCGACCGGGAACATCGACGTGAACCAGCCGACCGTGCGGGACAGGTCGACGTCGTCGAACAGGTCTTCGCGGCCGTGGCCTTCGAGGTCGACGAGCACACGGCCGGCGCCGGTCCAGCGGCGCAGGGCCCCGCCGAGGGCGGCCAGCAGCGCGTCGTTCACCTGGGTGCGGTAGACACCCGGGACGTCCTGCAGCAGGGCCCGGGTCAGCTCGGCGTCGAGCCGGGTGGTGACCGTGCGGGTGCTCGCCACGGTGCCGGTGCCGTCGGTGTCCAGGGGGATCTGGGCGCCGTCGACCGCCTGCCAGTACGGGAGGTCGGCGGCGAAGTCGTGCTCGGCGAGCCGGTTCGCCCACTCCTGGAAGGACGTCGTGCGGGCGCTCGGCGCGCGTCCGTGGTAGGCGTGGTCGAGGTCCTCGAGGAGGATCCGCCACGAGACGCCGTCCACCGCCAGGTGGTGCACGGCCAGGCGCAGGGTCGTGCCGGCCAGTTCCGCGCGCACCAGCGGGCCGTGTTCGACGTCGATTTCCGCGCCGAAGACGTCGGCCTCGCCGGGCTCGGCGTGGGTTTGCGTCCAGCCTCCGGCGGTTTTGCGGAAGCGCAGCCGCAGGGCGTCGTGGTGGGCGACAACCGTGTTCACCGCCGCGCGCAGGCGGTCCTCGTCGACGTCGTCGGCGAGGCGGACGCTGAGCTGCTGGACGAAGTGGGCCGGGTCGGCCGGGTCGGTGTCGAGGAACCAGTGCTGGATCGGGGTGACGGGCACCTCGCCGGTCGCCGCGGGCCGCTCGGCCGCGGGCTCG
This sequence comes from Amycolatopsis sp. NPDC004772, assembly GCF_053601215.1. NCBI lineage: Bacteria > Bacillati > Actinomycetota > Actinomycetes > Pseudonocardiales > Pseudonocardiaceae > Amycolatopsis > Amycolatopsis sp. NPDC004772. Next base: position 120,727 of record NZ_JBSGBK010000010.1, on the reverse strand, counting down.
GCCACCCCGGCCGCCGCGGCGAGGGCGGCGATCGTCTGGTGCCGGAAGACGTCCTTGGTGGTGATCCGCAGTCCGGCCTTGGCCGCCTCGGACACGAGCCGGATGCTGAGGATCGAGTCGCCGCCGAGCTCGAAGAAGTTGTCCTCGACGCCGACTTCGGGCAGGCCGAGGGCGTCGGCCCAGATGGTCGCGAGGAGCCGTTCGGTGCCGGTGCGCGGCGCGACGCGGGTGGTGCCGCCGGTCCAGTCCGGGGCGGGCAGCGCGCGCCGGTCGAGCTTGCCGCTCGGGTTGAGCGGCAGCCGGTCGAGCGGCACGAACGCCGAGGGCACCAGGTGGGCGGGCAGCGAAGCGCCGAGGAAGTCCCGCAGGTCGGCGGGCGCTTGGGGCACGACGTAGGCGACCAGCCGCTGGTGCCCGCCGTCGGTGCGGGCGACGACGACCGCCTCGGTGACGTCCGGGTGCTTCCGCAGCGCGGCCTCGACTTCGCCGGGCTCGATCCGGAAGCCGCGGATCTTGACCTGGTCGTCGGCGCGGCCGAGGTACTCCAGTTCGCCGCCGGCGGTCCAGCGCACGACGTCGCCGGTCCGGTACATCCGGGCGCCGGGCGCGCCCGCGGGGTCGGCCACGAACCGGCTCGCCGTCAGCCCCGGCCGGCCGAGGTAGCCGCGGGCCACCCCGGCCCCGCCGAGGTGCAGTTCACCGGGGACACCGACGGGCACCGGCCGCATGCCGCGGTCCAGGACGTACGCGCGGATGCCGCCGATCGGGCGGCCGATCGGCGGCGTGCGGTCGGTGTCGTGGTACCAGGCGGTGGCGTACACAGTGGACTCGGTGGGCCCGTAGATGTTCGCGATCCGGCTGTCCGGCAACGCTTTCCGGATGTCGAGCAGTGCGTGCCGGGTCAACGCCTCGCCGGCCAGGACCACAGTGGACGGCCGCACCGTCACCGCGCCCTGGGCCAGCAGCTGCGCGAACGCCGAGGGCACGCCGCTGACCAGGCCGACCGGCCGGCCGTCCTGCTCACCCTCGCCGAGGGCCAGCACGTCCCGGACGATCTCGACGGTGGCGCCGGTCATCAGCGGCGCGAAGATCTCGAACACCGAGACGTCGAAGTTGAGCGACGTCGACGCGACCACGGTGGCCCCCGGCCGGAAGACGTCCGCGAAGTCCGTGCGCGCCCAGGCCATCAGGTTCGCGGCGCTGCGGTGGGCGACGACGACGCCCTTGGGGCGGCCGGTCGAGCCGGACGTGTGGATCACGTAGGCGGGGTGGTCGGGGTTCGTGGCGCGGTCTCGCTGGGCGGGAGCGCCCTCGAACAGGGCGGGATCGTCGAACGCGAGAGCCGGGACGGACCCGGGGCCGCGGCCGTCCGGGGTGAGCAGCAGCGCCGGGGCGGCGTCGTCGAGGATCAGTTCCTGGCGGTCGGCCGGGTAGGCGGGATCGACCGGGAGGTAGGCGGCGCCGGACTTGAGCACCCCGAGCAGCGCCACCAGGATCCGTTCCGTGCGCGGCAGGGAGACGGCGACGAACCGTTCGGGTCCGGCTCCGCGTTCGGCCAGGACCCGGGCCAGCCGGTCGGCTTGCTCGTCGAGCTCGGCGTAGGTGAGCGAGTGGCCCTCGCAGACGACCGCGACCGCGTCCGGCGTGCGGGCCGCCTGGGCCTCGAACAGCTGCGGCAGCGTGGCTTCCGGCGCGTCCAGGACCGGCCCGCGCGAGAGACCGGCCAGGTGGGCCAGCTCGGCGTCGTCCAGGATCGGCAGCTCGGCCACCGGCCGGTGCGGCTCGGCGACCACCGCTTCGGCCAGCACCCGCAGGTGCCCGGCGAAGCGGTCGATGGTGGCGGCGTCGAAGAGCGCGGTGTCGTACTCGATCGCGACACTGCGGGCCTGCGGCTGGAATTCCAGCACGAGGTCGAACCGGGCCCGGGGGCGGGGCAGATCGTGCTCGCCCAGGCGGAGGGCGCCCGCCTCCCGGGGCCGGACGAGGTCCTGCTGCAACACCAGCAGGACCTGCACCAGCGGGGTCCGGCTCGGGTCACGGGCCGGCCGCAGGTCGTCGACGACCTGGTCGAAGGGCACTTCCGCGGCGGCGAAGGCCGCCAGGGTCGTTTCCTTGACCCGGCCGAGAAAACGGTCGAACGGTTCCGCCGCGTCGACCGCGGACCGCAGGACGAGGGTGTTGACGAAGAACCCGGCGAGCCGTTCGAGCTGGTCGTGGTCGCGGCCGGAGACCGCGGTACCGACGGCGACGTCGTCCTGCCCGGTGTAGCGGGCCAGCAGCACCTGGACGAGCGCGGTCAGCGTGGTGAACAGCGTCGCGCCGGTGTCGTGGCCCAGTGCCGTGAGGTTTTCGGCGAGCTCCGCCGGCAGCTCGTACCGGCGGATCGCGCCCTCGGTGGCCCGGACGGGCGGGCGCGGCCGGTCGGTGGGCAGGTCGAGGGGTTCGAGGCCGGCGAGCTGCGTGCGCCAGTAGGCGAGCTGCCGGTCCCGCAGGCCGGCCAGCCGGTCGTGGTGCCAGCGGGCGTAGTCGCGGTAGCCGAGGTCGAGCGGGGCGGGCTTCTCCCCCGCGTAGAGCGCGGCGAACTCGTCCACGAGCAGGCCGACCGACCAGCCGTCGGTGATGATGTGGTGCTGGCACAGCAGGAGCAGGTGGTCGTCCGGGCCCCGGCGGATCAGCGTGGCCCGGGTGAGCGGCCCGGTCGTCAGGTCGAAGGCGCGGTCCAGTTCGGCCGCGAGCTGCGCGTCGAGGTCCGCTTCGGCAGCGGTTTCCCGCAAGGGGATGGTGCCCTCGTCGGCGACGACCTGGACGCCCTCGCCGTCGACGGTCCGGAACGTCGTCCGCAGCGACTCGTGCCGCGCGGCCAGCCCGTCGAGGGCGGCGCGCAGGGCGTCGCGGTCCAGCGGGCCGGTGAGGGTGAGGCCGACGCCGGCGTTGTATTCGGTGCTGCCGGGGTTCTGCTGGTCGAGCACCCAGAGGCGGCGCTGGACCGGCGAGAGCGGGACCACGGCGTCGTGGGGCGCGGGCTCGATCCGGCCGGCCGGGGCACCGTCGTCGGGCAGCAGCTCGGCGAGCTTCGCGATGGTTCGGGCGTCGAACACCACCCGCGGCGACAGGTCGGCGCCGAAGCGCGCGCGGATCCGGGCGAGCGCGCGGGCGCCGAGGATGGAGTCGCCGCCGAGTTCGAAGAAGTCCGCGTCGACGCCGACGTCCGGGACGCCCAGGACGTCGGCCCAGATTTCGGCGAGCGCGTGCTCGGCCGGGGTCCGGGGCGCGGTGTGCGTGGCGCGGACCTGGGCGGACCAGTCGGGTTCGGGCAGGGCGTCACGGTCGAGCTTGCCGTGGTGGGTCAGCGGCATCGCGTCCAGGCGGACGAAGGCGGCGGGGACCATGTACGGCGGCAGCCGGTCGGCCGCGGCGGCGCGCAGGTCGGCGGGATCGGCGTCCCCGGCGACGTAGGCGACCAGGCGTTTGACGCCGGGCTGGTCCTCGCGGGCGACGACGACCGCCTCGCGGACGTTCTCCTGCCCGAGCAGCAGTGCTTCGATTTCGCCCGGTTCGATCCGGAAGCCGCGGATCTTGACCTGGTGGTCGGCCCGCCCGACGAACTCCAGCTCACCGGTTTCCGTGTGGCGGACGACGTCCCCGGTCCGGTACATCCGCGCGCCGGGTGCGCCGAAGGGGTCGGCGACGAACCGGCTCGCGGTCAGGCCCGGCCGGTCGAGGTAGCCGCGGGCCAGGCCGGGGCCGGTGACGTAGAGCTCGCCGGTGTCGGCGGGGCGCAGCGCGTCGTCGAGGACGTACGCGGTGGCGTCCGGCAGCGGGTGGCCGATCGGGGGCGTGCCGCCGGGGACCAGCGGGTCGCTCCAGGTGGCGACGACGGTGAATTCGGTGGGGCCGTAGGAGTTGATCATCCGGCGCCCGGGCGCCCAGGTCCGGACCAGTTCGGGCGGGCAGGCGTCACCGCCGACGATCACCGTGCGGAAGTCCGGCAGCGGGTGGCCGGCCGGCAGCGTGGCCAGCGCGACCGGCGGGATGAGCGCGTGGGTGACCCGGTGCTCGGCCAGGACGTCCGCGAGCCGCTCGCCCAGCAGCGGGCCGGGCGGCGGCACGACGAGCGCGGCCCCGTGCGGCAGCGCCATGCCGAGTTCGAGGACGGAGGCGTCGAAGCTCGGCGAGGAGAACTCGAGCACCCGGTCACCGGGCCGCACGTCGTACTGCTCCCGCATGGCGGCGCAGAAGCCGGCCAGGCCGCGGTGGGTGACCAGGACGCCCTTGGGGACGCCGGTCGAGCCGGACGTGTAGATGAGGTAGGCCGGGTGGTCGAGGTGCGGCGGCTCGGTCTTTGTCTCGCCGGCTGTTTCGCTGTCGGTCTCGCTGCCGGTCTCGCTGTCGGTTTCGCTGTCGGTTTCGTCGAGGTCGAGGGTGGCTGCCGCGTGCCCGCGGCCCACGACGAGCACGGGCTGCGCGTCGGAGAGCACGAAGGCGATGCGCTCGGCGGGCTGGTCGGGGTCGACGGGCAGGAAGGCGGCCCCCGCCTTGGCGACCGCCAGCTCGGCGACGACCAGGTCGGCCGACCGGGGCAGCAGCAGCGCAACGACCTTTTCGGGGCCGGCGCCACGTCGCACCAGCACGCGCGCCAGCCGGTTCGCCCGCGCGTCGACGGTCGCGTAGGTCAAGGTGCCATCGGCGCCGGTCAGGGCCGGTGCATCGGGGGTGCGGGCGACTTGCGCCTGGAACAGCCCGGCGAGGGTACGCGCGGGCACCGATCTGTCGTCGTCGGCAGCAGGAACCGAGACGTCGTATCGCGGCATTGCGGAAACCTTTCGAGCACGGATGAGGTCAGCGCAGGGCCGTCCAGGCGCTGGCGGAAGACAGGCAGAAGGGGCCCGCGACCAGGGAAATCGGCAAAAGACTTCCGTCCGGGCAACCGGGTATTTGCCACTCGTTCAACAAATCGGCCCGGCGTGCCACACACCGGGCGAACCCGCAGGAACGAGCGCGAGACACATTGATCCTTTCCAGCGTGACAGCCGCGCGGCAACCCCCGGAAACAGTTCCGATTTCGACGGCACCCCCGCCGTGCCGATTAGGCACCGGCGACCGCCGAACGCGCGCGACAACCAGCGTTCTTGGTGCAGCAGGTCGGTCACCCGGCAGTCGAGTACCCCCAAGACCAGCCGGATTGGCATCACGCTACCCAGTGAACGCGTAGCTCGTACCGCCGAACGGAGCATTGGCGAAAATGTCCAGAAATCGCGGAGCTTTCCCCGGACAGCGAGTAGTACAGCGACAGTTTTTGTTCACTCTTCTGCCGGAAAATGTTACCTCGATTGGGAGGTTTGACTTTACAGCAGAGCGCTCACCAGCGAAGACACCGCGTCACTCGGGTGACGAAGCCGGGTGACGCCGGAAGTATGCCGGTTTCGGGAGTTGTGGTTCAGCTTACGGGACGTCACCCGATTGGCGGGTAACACGGAAGAGAGAGCCGCATCGGCGAAATGATCGATAGAAGAAGGGGCGGCGGAGGGCGGGACGCAGATCCTTGGCGGGTCCCGCCCAGTGGGCCGAGTTGACGCGGGAATACCGGGGTAGCGGATTGAGCGGAGGGTGAACGGCGTTCACCCTGCCGGGGAGGCGGCGGGGGTTGGTCGAGGCGGGCTGCCGGCGGTGATGGCGGCGAGCGGCACCGCGGGTTTGCGGGCTTGCGGGTTCGCGGGCTCGCGGCTTGCGGGCCTGCGGGCTCGCGGCATCGCGGGACTCGCGGCTTCGACCAAGCCCGGCGGCGCGGGGCTCCCACGGCGGCCGGCGACCCAATGGACGTGGGGCTGCCCGCCGCTCACGGCGACCCCGCGCCCACCGGCCGGGCCACAGCCACCCAGCACCGGCGCCGGCGCAGCCGGCACCGGTGCGCCCGGCACAGTCAGGGCCCGCGCCTCGCCCCGCACTCGCCGACCGCGCCACAGCCAGCGCAGCGCACCCCATCACCCCAACAGCCAGCACCTTGCCCCAGCCGACCCCGCCACGGCCGGCACCCAGCGGCACCGCACCTCGTTACCGGCCAGCCCCGCGCACCCTGCACCGAACCGCAAGCGGCGTCCTACGCCGCAACCCCGCATGCAGCCAAGCCGCCCCCGCCACCCAACGCCCGCCGATCCCCACCCAGCCCACCGATTCGCCGTGGCCGGCACCCACACCTGCCACCCCAGCTGCAGCGAGCGCACCCGCCCCCGGCCCGCCTCCCCCCGCCCCGACTCGCCTTCCCACCCGCGCCCATCCGCCCCGAGCCGCATTCCCGGCCGATCCTCGCCCAGCCCGCCAATCTCGCCGCAACCGGCACCCACGTCCGCCACCCCAGCTGCAGCGAGCGCCCCGCGCCCGCCCCGACTCGCCTTCCCACCCGCACTCACCCGACCGAGCCGCATTCCCGGCCGATCCCCGCCCAGCCACCGACTTCGCCCCAGCCGGCACCCACCCCTGCCACCCCAACCGCGGCGAGCGCCCCGCACCCACCCCGACCCACATTCCCACCCACGTCACCCACCCGAGCCGCATTCCCGGCCGATCCCCGCCCCCGGGCCGCAGGCACCCGACAACACCCGCCCACCCGCCCCCTTTGATCCACAACCACCGGAATTGCGCCCGGCGTGGTCACGCCATCCCCCACCGAAGCCCCACCCGGAACCACTTCACCCCCGACCCGGAAACCGCCGGACGACCCACGCTCCGCCGTCCGGAAAGGACGTCCACAATAGACCCCTCCCGGGCCATACCGGGCGAACTCAGCCTCTTCGCCCGCCGCGACCCCGCCCACCCCCGCCCACCGAAGTCGTTCTTCACCCATTGAGGCGACACCCACCCCATTCCCACCCCCGGCTCCTTGGCGCTTCGCTCCGGGCAATTACGCCGAACGGACCCGCCCCCGTTTTACCCGCGAGTTGAATTCCCTTTCGCGCCGGTTGTGGATACACTTCCCCGGGAACGCGGGCGCTTTTCGCTGTTCGCGTTCTCGAGCGCACATCCACCGGAGGAGCACCCAAGTGGCCCAGAAAGTCTCCGTCGAGATCCTCGACGACATCGACGGCAGCGCCGCCGCCCAGACCGTGCAGTTCAGCCTTGATGGCGTCACCTTCGAAATCGACCTTTCCGACCGGAACGCGGCCGCCTTGCGTGACGAACTGGCCCGCTACATCGGCGCCGGACGGCGGGTCGGCGGGCGGAAGGTGCGCGTCGCCACCGGGCAGTCGACCACCGCCTCCGATCGCGAGCGCAACCAGCGGATCCGGGCCTGGGCGAACGCGAACGGCTTCGACGTCTCCGAGCGCGGGCGGCTCTCCTCCGAAGTCGTCGCCGCCTTCGAACGGGTGCACGGGGACGACGCGGAATCGCCCGTTCCGTCGCCGCGCAAGCGCGCTCCGCGCAGGAAAGCCGCCGCCTGACTCCCGAAAACGGGAAGAAACATTTCCCGGCCCTCTCGCCGGCGCGCGCCGGAATAACCGGCCGCGCCGCGGTAATGCCTGATCGGCCCTTGTGGTCCAGACCCGCCCGCCCTACGGTCGGCGAGGTCCGGGCCGTCACGGGGAGGAGCCGAAAAGGTGCTGGGAACCGTTCTGGCGAGCGCACTTCTGCTGACCGGCGCCGCTCCGGCCGTCGCCGACGCCGGCTGGACACCGGTGCCGATCGTCTGGTCGGCGTGCCCCGATGACCCGGACAGCCCCACGCCGCCGGACGGCGAGTGCGGCACGGTCCGGGTGCCGCTGGACTGGAACTCCCCGCACGGACCGTCGATCGACCTCGCCGTGGCCCGGCACCGGGCCACGGATTCCGCACACCGCCTCGGGGTGCTGCTGGCGGATTTCGGCGGCCCCGGCTCGTCGAACACGGAACTCGCCGTGACGCCGGCCGTGTTCAGCCCGGAGATCCGGGCCCGGTTCGACGTCGTGGGCTTCGACGTGCGCGGCACCGGCCGCAGCCACTTCATCGAGTGCGAGAACACGGGCGCGCCGCGCAGCGACGAGCCGGCCGGGCCGGCCGAGTTCGCCGCGCTGCGGACCTACAGCGAGAACCGAGTCTCTGCCTGCCGCGCCCGCAACCTCCCCGTCTTCGACCACGCCGACACCGGCCTCAACGCCCAGGACATGGACGCGGTCCGCCGCGCGCTGGGCGAAGCGCGGCTCAGCTTCTTCGGCATCTCCTACGGCACGCTGCTCGGCCAGCAGTACGCCGAAAAGCACGGGGACCGGGTTCGGGCGCTGGTGCTCGACAGCACCATCGACCACAGCGCCGGCCTCACGCGGTTCCTCGGCGACCGGGCCGCCGCCGCGGACGACGCGTTCCGCCAGTTCGCCGCGTGGTGCGACCGGACGACGACCTGCGCCCTGCACGGCCAGGACGTCTTCGCCGTCTGGGAGAAAGCCCTCTCGGTGACCGCCGCGGAGCCGCTGGCGCAGAACGAGCTGCGCGACCGGGTGCTGAAGGACATGTACCGCCCCGACTACGCCGACCTGGGCGAGGTGATCGCCGAAGCCGCGGCCGGCCATCCGCCGATGACGGCCCAGTTCTCCTTCAACTACGACTCCATCCGGCTCGCCGTCATCTGCCAGGACTTCGACCTCCGGATCCGGAGTTTCGCGCAGTACTCGGTGCTGCACGCCGAAGAGCTGCGCCGCGGGCCGATCATGCGCGGCAGCACGTTGAGCCACAGCGAAGCGATGGCGTGCCTGGGCGTCCCGGGCCCGCCGTCGAACCCGCCGCACCGGCTGAGCATCCCGCGCGCGCCGCAGGTCCTCCTGCTGAACTCCCTGCACGACCCGGCGACGCCATACGCCTGGGCCCTCGCCATCCACCGCCAAGCCCCGGCGAACACCACGTTGGTGACGTACGAAGGCGCGGCCCACGGGGTCTTCGACAAGAACACCTGCACCCGGTCCGCCGTGGCACGCTACCTGCTGGCGCTGGAAGTGCCGGACCGCGACATCAGCTGCCCGGCCTGACCCCTACCCCCACAGGAGGCGTCGCCGGGCCGGTCACCAGCGGTAGTTGCGGCGCAAAGCCCGCTTCACCACTTTCCCGGTCGCGTTGCGCGGCAGCTCCTCCACGAACACGACGTCCCGCGGCACCGCGAACCGCGCCAGCCGCTCCCGTACGTGCGACCGCACCGTGTCCGCGTCCAGCTGGGCGCCCGGGACCAGGACCAGGTAAGCCGCCAGGCGCTGGCCGTACTTGGCGTCGCGGACTCCGACCACCGCCGCCTCGCGGACCTCCGGGAGGCTCAGCAGCACTTCCTCCACCGGGGCCGGGGCCACGTTCTCGCCGCCCGAGACGATCATCTCGTCTTCGCGGCCCTGGACGAACAGCAGGCCGTTCGCGTCCACGTAGCCGCGGTCGCCCGTGTCCATCAGGCCGTCGCGGACGTCCAGCTGCTCTCCGTCGGTGTACCCGTCGAACAGCAGGCGGTTGCCCACGTACAGCCGGCCCGTCGCGCCCGGTGGGACCGGGGTGCCCGCGCGGTCCAGGACGCGGATCGCCGTGCCGATCGGCGGGCGGCCCGCCGTTCCACGGGCCGCGCGAAGGTCTCCCGGGCCGGCGATCGCCGCCCACGACACCTCCGTCGAGCCGTACAGGTTGTAGAGGATGTCGCCGAACGCGTCCATGAACTCCTCGCCCAGCCGGCCCGGCAGGCCCGCGCCGGAGCTGGCGACCACGCGCAGCGACGACAGGTCGTAGCGGGCCCGGATCTTCTCCGGCAGGTCCAGCAGCCGCCGCAGCATCGTCGGCACCGCGAACAACGCCGTGCAGCGCTGCTTTTCGATCATCGACAGCGTCGCTTCGGGGTCGAACCGCCGGGGCAGCACCAGCCCGGCCCGCAGCGCCATGGCGAGCTGGAGCGCGGCCAGGCCCCAGGTGTGGAACAGCGGCGCGGCGACCAGGATCGGTTCCCCGGCCCGCAGCGGGATCTCCGAGAGCACCGCGGCGGCGTCCGCGACGTTGTTCGGCGTCGGGCGCCGGGCGCCCTTCGGCGGGCCGGACGTGCCCGAGGTGAGCACGACGAGCCGGCCGGGCTTGGCCGGCGGGGCGAGCCGGGTGGGCTCCTGCGCTTCGATCAGCCCTTCGATCGTCGGGCCGTGCCACCCGTTGCCGGGCGGCCAGGTCCACAGCTGCGGGATGTCGGACGGCAGCTGCCCGCGCAGGGCCGCGAACTCGGCGTCGGCGAGCACGAGCTGGGAGCCGTGCCGCAGGGCGAACTCCGCCGCCTGGCCCAGGGCCAGCCCGGTGTTCATCAGGGCCACGTCCGCGCCGAGCTTGCTGCAGGCGATCATCGCCTCGACCATCGCGTTGTGGTTGCGGCACATCAGGAGGACGCGCGATCCCTCGGTGATGTCGTAGCGCTTCAGCACCGCCGCCAGCCGGGTGGTGCGGTCGTCGAGCTCGCCGAAGGTCCGCTCGGAACGCTCGTCGCACAGCGCGAGGGACTCCGGCGCACGGCGGGCCACCGCCTCGTAGCCGCCGGCCAGGGTCGAGCCCCAGCGGCCCACCGCCCGCAGCTGCCGCAGCGTCCCGGCGGGCTGGGCCGGGGTGAGCACGCCGGCCTTGACGAGGATCCGGGCGAACTCCCGCTTCGTCGGGCGGGGCGGCAGCGGATCGGCCGCGGGGACGCCGCCGAGGTGGTCGCCGATCGCCGCGACCGCGTCCAGGATCCGCTGCCGGATCCGCGGGACCGCCGGCGACCGGCCGTCGAGCAGCGTGAGCAGGAGGGTGATCGCGCAGCCTTCGGGCACCGGGCGCAGCACGACGGACATCCGGTGCCGCCGGCCGGACCAGGCCAGGTGCTCGTCCCGGCGGTGGACGAAGATTTCGGCCTCGCCCTCGCCGCCGGCGCGGTACCGGTAGCGGGCGCCCCGGCCGGTCGCCTCGGAAACCGGCTCGCACGCGGTGATCCCCCGGACGAACCGCGGGTACAGGTGCGGGCTGCCCACGATCGTCCACACCGCCGCGGGCGGGTGCGGCAGGGTGACGGTGATCTCGAGGAGTTCGGGCTCCATCAGAACACGGCGGGAGGCGCCGGCACGGTGGTCATGACTCGGCTTTCTCCCTTTTGTCGATCCGGGGGTTCGGCCTTTCGGCCGCTCTGCCGAGCATCCGTTTGCGCCGGCCGTCGTGTCAACACGCGGTCGCACGATTCGATGTATTCAATCGTGTGGAGCGCGCAAAAACCAGCGAACCGCGGAGTGCTTCACAGCTTTCTCACGCCGCGGCGGATCACCACGGCGGCGGGGCGGTGCTGCCCCGGACCACCAGGGACACCGGAACCCGTTCGAGCGTCGCCGACCGGACTTCGCCGAGCAACGTCCGCACCACCCGGTCGCCGAGTTCGGCGAACGACTGCCGGACCGTGGTCAGCGGCGGCCAGAAACTGGCCGCCTCGGCCATGTCGTCGAACCCGACGACACTGACTTCGCCGGGCACCGAGCGACCGGATTCGTGCAGCGCCCGCAACAGTCCCAGCGCCATCTGGTCGTTGGCCGCGAAGACGGCGGTGACCGCCGGGTCGTGGGCCAGCACCCGGCCGAGCGTGTAGCCGGACTCGGCCGTCCAGTCCCCGACCACCGGTACCGGAACCGCGCGGTCGAACCGCGTCAGCGTCCGCCGCCACGCGCGTTCCCGGTGTTCGGCCGCGAACGAATCCGTCGGGCCCGCGATGTGCCACACGGTTTCGTGGCCGAGGGTGAGCAGGTGCTCGGTCGCCAGCACCGCGCCCTGCGCCTGATCGGTGTCCACGGTCGGATATCCGGCGCGCGCGTTGGAATCGACGACCACCACCGGGATGTCCTCCGGGAAAACGATTCCCGGCCAATCCAGGGCGTATTCCTCGACCAGCACGACCAGCCCGTCGACGGCGTGGTTCCGCAGCTCCCGGAAGGCGTCGGTGACCGCGTCGCGGCTCGGTTTGCCCAGCGGCATCAGCTTGATCGCGTACCCTTCGGCCGCGGCCGACCGCGCGACGGCGTCGAGCGTGCGGCTGTTGCCGAGCGTGGCCAGCGTCGAGGTGAGCACGCCGATCGAGCGCGCCGGGTCCGGCAGCACGACGGCCGCGCCGCCGCAGAAGTCCCCTCTGGTCCGTTCCCGCACGCCGCCCACCCCTCATCGGTCGCCCACACGACGACTCCCGTCGCTCCGAGGTCACCACAGCGACGGGCGATGTTCACCTTGACGTGGGCAACACCGCTGTTCGCGACGCTCGTCAGCCACTCGCCATCCGCCGTGAGAAGCGGCTCCGACCTGGGCATCTGCGCCGCCGGGAGGCCCTGGCGGCCGACGGCCGTCCCGGGCGGCTCGTGAACAAGATCACTAAGCGACCGCTCAGTAACAGGCTGGCACCGGGGCGAGGACCGGCCGCGAGCGGTGGTGTGGCGGGGTGACGAATCAGCGCTTTCGACGGCGACCTCTCCCCGCTGGGCCACGGCTTCCCGTTCACGCGGCCGTGCTCGCCGGCCGTGGCTAGGCTGGGTCAGCCTGACCGAACGAAGGAGTTCCGCCTCGCGAAAGGTCCCCGCCATGTCGCAGCAGGTGCAGCACGACACTTCGGCCGACGGTGGGGTGAACCGGCGCCGGGTGCTCGCCGGCCTCGCCGGTTCCGTCGCCTCCGCCTCCGTCGCCTCCTCCGGGCTGCTCGCCCCCGCGGCCGAAGGGCAGACCGCGCGCCCCGAGCGGAATCCGCGGGTCGAAGCGCTGCTCAAGCAGATGACGCTCGCCGAGAAGATCGGCCAGCTCCAGCTCGTCGGCGACGAAACCACCGCCCGCGCCGCCCTCGCCGGTGGCCGGCTCGGCGGCGTCTTCTCCGTCGTCGGGGCCGCGAAACTCAATGCCCTGCAACGCATCGCCGTCGAACAGACGCGCCTGAAGATCCCGCTCGTCTTCGGCCTCGACGTCATCCACGGGTACACCACCAACTTCCCGATCCCGCTCGCCCAGGGCGCGAGCTTCGACCCGGCCGTCGCCGGCACCGACGCCGCCGTCTCGGCCAAGGAAGCGCGCAGCAGCGGCATCCACTGGACCTACGCGCCGATGATGGACGTCACCCACGAGCCGCGGTGGGGGCGGATCGCCGAGGGATACGGCGAAGATCCCTACCTGGCCACGCAGTGCGCCGTCGCCAAGGTCCGCGGCTACCAGGGCGACGACTACTCCGCGCCGGACCGGGTGGCCGCCTGCGCCAAACACTTCGTCGCCTACGGCGGCGCCGAAGGCGGGCGGGACTACAACACCGTCGACGTCTCGCTGCAGCGGCTGCACAACCTCTACCTGCCGCCGTTCAAGGCCAGCGTCGAAGCGGGCGTCGCCACTGTCATGGCGAGCTTCAACACCATCAGCGGCGTCCCCGCGCACGGCAACGGCTACGTCCTGCACGACGTCCTCAAGGGCGCCTACGGCTTCCGCGGCTTCGTCGTCAGCGACTACACCGGTATCGAGGAACTCATCCTGCACGGCCTGGCCGGCGACGGCGCGGACGCGGCGGCGGCCGCCCTGCCCGCCGGTGTCGACATGGAGATGGTCAGCACCAACTACGCCCGCTTCGCCGAACGGCTGCTGGCCGAGCGCCGGATCACCCGCGACCAGCTCGACGACGCCGTCCGCCGGATCCTGCTCGTCAAGGTCCGGCTCGGCCTGTTCGAACGCCCGTACGTCGACGAAGCCACCGAGGTGAAAGCGCCTTCTCCGGCCGCGCTGGCCGCGTCGCGGCAGGCCGCCGGGCGGTGCATGGTGCTGCTCAAGAACGACGGGCCGGTGCTGCCGCTGGCGAAGTCCGTCGGCTCGGTCGCCGTCGTCGGGCCGCTCGGCGCGGCGACCTACGACCTCAACGGGACCTGGGCGGGCCTCGGCACCGGCGCCTCGACGACGCCGCCGGTGACCGTCGTCGACGGGATCAAGGCCGCGGCCCCCGGCGCCACCGTGACCTACAGCCCCGGCTGCACGGTCGACGGGACCGACACCGGCGGCTTCGCCGCCGCGCAGCAGGCGGCGCGCGCCGCCGACGTGACGGTCGTGGTGGTCGGCGAAACCGCCGCGATGAGCGGCGAAGCGGCGGCCCGCAGCAACATCGACCTCCCCGGCGTGCAGCAGCAGCTGGTGGCCGCGATCAAGGAGACCGGGAAGCCGTTCGTGGTCGTGCTCGTCAACGGCCGCCCGCTGACGATCCCGTACCTGCACGACAACGCCCCCGCCATCCTCGAGGCGTGGGCCCCCGGTGTGCAGGGCGGCCACGCGATCGCGGACGTCCTCTTCGGCGTGGTGAACCCGGGCGGCAAGCTGCCGGTGAGCTTCCCGCGCGCGGTGGGCCAGATCCCGATCTACTACAACCACGAAAACACCGGGCGCCCCGCCGACCCGGCCAACAAGTACACGTCGAAGTACCTGGACCTGGCGAGCGGACCGCTCTACGAGTTCGGCCACGGCCTGTCCTACACGACGTTCCGCGTCGACACCCTGCGGCTTTCGGGCACCCGCCTGCCGGCCCGCGGCGGCCGGATCGAGGTGAGCGCCACCGTCACCAACACCGGCGGCCGCGCCGGCGACGAGGTCGTCCAGCTCTACCTGCGCGACCCGGTCGCGAGCATCGTCCAGCCGGTCCGGCGGCTGCGCGGCTTCCGCCGGGTGACCCTGGCCGCGGGCGCGTCGACGACGGTGTCGTTCACCCTCACCCCGGACGACGTCGGGTTCTACGACAACACCGCCCGCTTCCGCGTCGAGCCGGGGAAGATCGAGGTCTACGTCGGCACCAGCTCGGCGGCTACGCTGTCGGGGAGCTTCACCGTGGTCTGACCCGCTCAGCCGGCCGGTGCGGGGACGGCCGGGAGGTGCAGCCACGCGCGCGTCGTGGTTTCCTTCACGGCGGCGAACACCGAGGTGTAGCTCCCGGGATCGCCGAGCTGGATGTGGCGGATGACCTCTTCGTAGAACCAGTTCGACGTGATGACCGCGATGTCTCCGTCCGAGGCCGACAGGGCGTCCTTGACCGCCCGGGAATCGAGGAGCCGGAACGCGTGGATGATCGCCGAGCCGGTGAAACCGTAGGCGTCGCGGGTGATTTCGCCCGCGTGCAGCGCCATCCGCAGCCGGATCCGCTCCTCGGCCGCGTGGGCGTCGTTGTGCGCGAGCAGGTTCTTCGCGAGTTCCTGCGGCACCCGTTCCCCGAAGACGGCCTTCGGATACGCTCCCGGGGCCAGCAGGAGCACGCCGTCGCCGAGGTCGCTCCGGTGGCAGCCCTGCCACCGGACGCCCGAGGCGGCCAGGGCCTCCTCGACCGCTCGGTACAGCCCGGACCGGACGACGACCCGGTGGAGATTGGTCCGTTCCGGAGCGTTGAAGCGTTCCACGTCGACGGCGAGGATCGTGTAGTGCATGGCGTCCGCGATGGGCTTGATCCTTCGCTCGGTGGTCGGCTGGGGGGCCGGGGTCTTCCGGTAGGGCATCTGTTCTCCAGGTGGGGCGTGGGTGTGGCCGATCAAGATCCCGGCAGCCCGGCCATGAGCACGGTCGTGACGTTGAACGGCGTGGACAGCATCTTCTGGCTCAGCATCAGATCGGCGACGCGCTGGAGGTCGCCGAGATCCACGTAGGCGGGGTAGCTGCCGACGCGGACCTCACGGGCGGTGCCGGCGTCGATGCCCAGGTACTGCTGGAACACCTGCTCGCGGACATCGCGGTTCTGCACGTCGCCGACGCCACGGGCGAGCGCCCGCTGAAAGGCGCCGATCACCTCCGGCCGGCTCGCGGCGAAACTCGCCGGAGCGACCCAGCCGGACATGGGGATCTCGAAGTTCAGGTCGAGCCCGAGATCGAGCAACTGGACCGCGCCGGCTTCGGCGGCCCTCGTCACGAACGGTTCGGCGACGACGGCGCCGTCGAGCTCGCCGCGCTGCATCGCCGGCACCATCGCCCGCATGTCCATGGTCTTCCAGTCGATGCCGGCGGGATCGCCGCCGGCCTGCCGGATCTCCGAGATCGCGAGCAGGTCCGAGATCGATCCCCGGCTCGTGACCCCGATCCTCTTGTGCGCGGCCTGGTCGGGCCGGGTGAAGGACCGGTTCGGCGCACCGACGAGCATCAGGTGGCCGGGTTTGGCGACGTAGGCCGGGGCGATGACCTTCAGGTCCGCCGCGTGGGTGGCCTGGGCCATGAACATCCCCGGGTAACTGCTGAAAGCGATGTCGAGCCGGCCCGTCCGGAGCCCGCGAACCGCCTCGGGACCGCTGGCCACGGTGGTGACCTGGACGTCCAGGCCGGCCGACCGGAAGTACCCCTGGTCGACGGATCGGTAGAAGGCGGCGACGTCGACGAGGGGCAGGACGCCCACGTGGACCGTGATCGGTGGCGGCGCCGCCGGTTGCCCGGACCCGCGGCTCCACGAGAAGCCTCCGACGACGGCCGACACGACCAGCACCACCGTCAAGACGACCGCGGCCGTCTGCCGGCGCTTGCCGGAGGCCCGGTTGCGGCCCGCGTCGAGGCCGTCCGGGCCGCGGCGTCCGGCTTTCCGGCGCGACCCCACCAGCCGCAGCGGCACCGCGACGGCGCCCGGGTGCGCGTCCGGGCCGGTGCCGCTGATGGCGAGCAGCTCCCGGCCACCGGGCCTGCGGCGACGCGCCGGGTGGCCGGACCCGGTACCACCCCGTTCCGACGGCGCGGAGCCCAGCGCCCGGCGAAGATCCGCCAGGCGCCGGTCGAGCTCGACGTCGTCGATCTCGCCGGCCGTTCGGCCGAACCATCCGAGAACCATGCTCCCCGCTCCTTCGCTCGTTCTGTCCATTGCGCTCAGTCGGCTCACGTGCTCTCAGCGGTGGGGCGTGCCGAGAGCCCGCCGGAGCCTTTCCCGGCCTTTCTTGTAACGGCGCTGCGTCATCCGCAGGCTGATTCCCAGGATCTGCGCCGTTTCCGGTAGGGAAAGTTCGTCCAGGCAGACCAGCGTCACGACTTCTTGCAGGTCGCCGGGCAGCGCGCGGAGTGCGTCGAGGGCGTCGATGATCTCGGCCCGCCGGTCCGCGAAATCCTCCTGCCGCAGGGATTGCACGGTGATCAGGCTCTCCGACGGCAGCAACACCTCCCGGCCGTCCGTCCGCGACTGGTCGATCACGAGATTGCGGGCGATCGTCAGCGCCAGCGGAACCAGGCTCGCCGCCTCGGCACCGGGGTTGCGGTCCAGGTGCTGCTGAAGCCGCAGGACGGTCTCGGCGACGATGTCGTCCGGATCCGCCCGGCGGGCGTGCGCGCAGGCATATCTCCTGATCTGTGGACCGACGAGTGCGAAAAGTTCGGTGAGGTACGGTCTCCCTTGATCGGCGGGCCGGGTTTCCCGATCACTGGTCACCCTCACTCGCTTTCGGCGAGCCGGCGACCAGTGGCCCGGAATCTCCCCGGACCGCAAGTACGCCCCCGGACCATGCGCTCCACGGGTGATTCCTGATCGATGGCGTCGACGCTCATGCTCAGGAAGACGAATCGATCACGCCACCGCGACAGATATCACCCGATCGGGTGGTATCGATTGAGTGACGGAAAAGTAATGCATTGACGCAACGTGGTCCTTCGAACTCCGCAGGAATGAGCGGATCCGGCCGCGGAATCGCCCGCGAGTTCAGCCGCCGACACCGACCGCACGGGTTTGCAAGCGTTTGCGCCATTCCCGCCGCACGTACGGGAGGCCGTTGAGGTGGACCACCGGCACCGACCCGTCGCGCCACGCGGTGGCGCCGAGCACGATCCGGTCGGTGCCGGCGTGCGGGCCCCACGGCGGCGCGCCCGGGCCGTGGCGATCGGCGCTGCGCCACACCGCGCGCTGGTGCGGCACCAGCACGGTGCGATCGCGGTCGGCCGTCAGCTCCAGTTCGGCGCCGCCGGTCACCGTCAGCGTCGGCGCCCCGGTCCGGACGTACTCGCCGTGCACGGCTTCGGTTTCGACGGCGAGCCCGAAGGCGCCCCCGGCCGCGTCGGTGCGGCCGAGCCCGTCGAACAGCTCGCGCAGCAGCCGGTAACGCTCTTCGCGCAGCTCTTCGCCGCGGTTGTCCAGCCACACCACGCCGCGGCCGGCGGCGGGGTCGATGACGAGCTTGGCCCACATCCCGCCGAAGAACCCTTCGTGACCGATCTGGCGGATGCCTTGCACGGCAGGCGAAAGGGAGCAGCCGAGGCCGTAGCGCAGGTCGACGTCCAGCCGCGGGTCCGCGTGCGGCAGGTGCATCTGGGCGAGCTCGGGGCGGGCACGCAGGTGGTGCGCCCCGAGCCGGGCCAGGTCGAGCGCGGTGGAATAGCACAGCGACGACGGCTCGTGCTTGGCCCCGGCCTTGGCGCCGTGGTCGACGCGCAGCCCGTCGCCGCCCGGAAGGTGGTGCTGGGCCAGCGGGTAGGTCATCGCCACAGCCGGGTCGTGGGTGCTGCGTGCCATGCCGAGCGGCTCGAACACGTGCTGCCGGACGACTTCGGCGAAGGGCAGGCCGGTCACCTCCTGCGCGACCAGGCCGGCCAGGCTGACGCCCAGGTTGCTGAACCCGTAGAACTCCCCCGCCCGCGCCAGCACCGGCGTCCGCGCGAAGTCGTGGCGCACCGCGGCCGCGAGCCCGCCGGGGTCCCGGCTCAGCCCGTCGTGCAGCACGGCGTCCGGGAGCAGCCCGGACCGGTGGCTCAGCAGGTGGCGCAGCGTGGTGCCGTCGCTGCCGGTCCCGGTGCGGCGGCGCAGGCCGCCCAGGTAGCCGTCGACCGGCGCGTCGAGGTCGAGGACGCCGTCGGCGGCCAGCGACACGATCATGGTGGCGGTCACGAACTTCGCGACCGAGTAGACCCGGAACACCGTGTCCGGGGTCATCGCGTGCTGGGTCTCGGCGCTGGTCACGCCGTCGGCGACGGCGATCTCGGGCCCGGCGGCGGTGAAGGTGCACACGACGACCCCGGGAACGTCGTGCTTGCGGCGGAAACGCCGCAGCGCGCGGCGGACGACTTCGGTCACGGAACTACCCCTCAGTGCACGGCGAACAGGGAACCGCGCCCGCTTTTTGAGCGCCGAGAGCGAAAGTCAGCTGGTGGCGACCAGCGTGACCCCGAGGCCGACCAGCGCGGTGCCGGTCACCCGGTCGAGGGCCTTGCGCGGGCCACTGCGGCGCATCAGGCCGGACAACCGGGCGGTGAGCAGCACGAACAGCGCCCACCACAGGACGCCCAGCGCGATATCGAGGGTGCCCAACACGAGCACCTGCGCGGCGGCCGGGCCCGCGGGGTCGAGGAACTGCGGCAGGACGCTGACGAAGAACAGCGCCGCCTTCGGGTTGAGGACGTTGGACAGGAAGGCCTGCCGGAACACCCGAGCCGGCCGGAGTTCGGTGTCCGGCTCCTCGGGCGGCGGTTCGGCTTCCTCGGTGCCGCGGCGGCGCCGCCACGACTGCCACAGCGCCTGGGCCCCGAGGAACACCAGGTAGGCGGCGCCGACGAGCTTCAGGACGGTGAACAGGACCGGGCTGTGCAGAAGAGCGGTGGACACCCCCAGCGCGGCAGCGGCCATGTGCACGCACAGGCCGCACTGCACCCCGGCCGCGGCGAGGAACCCGAAGCGCCGGGCCCGGGCGGCGGCGCGCAGGACGACCATCCAGTCCGGGCCGGGGACCACGTAGGCCACCATGACGACGCCGGCGAACGCCAGCAGCACCCCGATGCTCATGTCCCGCCCTCCCGCGGTACCGGATCCGACACGGTCCGTAATCGATTACCCACGTTCCCGGATCTCAATCGCGCGGTTCGGCGAGCGGGAACCGGTAGAGGACTTCGGGATCGTGCGCGCCACCGAGGTCGGCGCTCTCGAACAGCGTCGACACCTCCGGGGTGCCGCCGTGGTGGCGCGCGAGCTTGCGGATCAGCATGATGACCGCCCGGTTGCCGGGGTTGACGGTGGTTTCGAACCAGCGGGCCCCGGCCCGCCGGGCCCGGCCGGCCACCTCGGTCATCATCGCGAACGCCAGCCCGGGCCGGGTCAGCGCGGGATCGACGGCCGACTGCCAGGCGAAGTAGGTGTCCGGATCCCGCGGCGGCCGGTAACCGGTGACGAACCCGGCCAGCCGGCCGTCGTGCCGGGCGACCACGGAGGTTTCGGCGAAGTCCCGGCACCAGACGAGGTAGGCGTAGAGAGAGTTGACATCGAGCGGCGGAGACCGCACGACGAGCTCGTGGATCGCGGCCGCATCGGCGATCGTGGGCGGGCGCAGCTCGAAGCCGGGCAGCGCCGGGGTGCGGAGGTCGGGCGTGGTGGACACGGGGGTCACCTTTCCGGTGGTAGGGGTTCGGGCAGACCGCGCGGGCGATGGTGGTTGGCTGTGGCGACCTTCGCCGACGGCCGCCGAGACGGAGCCCATCGCGCGCAGCGGTGGCGGTGGCGAACCGCGCGAGCGGCCGCCCAGTGGGCCGCCAAGGCGGAGCCCATCGCGCGCGGCGGTGGCGGTGGCCAGCCACGCCAACGGCCGCCGAGCCGGGCCGCCCAGACGGGGCCATCGCGCGCGGCGGTGGCCAGCCACGCTCAACGGCCGCCGAGGCGAGGCTGTCGCGTGGCGGTGGCGAGCTTCGCTCAACGGCCACCGAGGCAGGCCCTCGCGCGCGGGCGGCGGTCGTGACGAGTGCCAGCCACACCAACAGCCACCGAAGCGCGCCGCCAAACGCGCGGCCGTGGCACTGGCCAGCCACGCTTATCGGCCGCCGAGGCGGGCCGTCATGCGCTTGGCCAGTCCGTCGAGGGCGTGCTCGGCATTCCAGCGGACCGCCCGGTCCAAACCGGTCGCCAAGCCCTCTTCGTGCGGCGCGTCGAGCTCGCGCTTGAGCTGCGCCAGCACCGCGCCGGGCTGGGCTCGGACGCGGCCCGAGAACGCCGTCAGCTCGGCCGTTCCGCCGTTCACCAAGCCGATCCGCTCGGCGCGGGCGGCGCCGATCCGGCCGCCGCCGAGGAGCAGTTCGCGGACCAGGCCTTCGCCGAGCAGGCGGGGCAGGCGCTGGAGCCCTCCGAGGTCCGCGACCAGCCCCAGCTCGGCCTCCGGCAGTGAGAACCAGGCGCGGGCCGAGGCGTACCGGACGTCGCACGCGCAGACCAGCTCCAGGGCCGCCCCGGTGCACTCGCCGTCGATGTCGGCGATCACCACGCGGCCGCTGCGGGCCAACCCGGTGATCGCGTCCTGCAGGCGCCTCGCGTCGGCGGCGAGCACGTTGCCGCCGCGCCGGGCCGCCCGGCGCAGCCGGGTGACGTACCAGCGCAGGTCGAGGCCGCGGGAGAACACGCCGCCGTGGCCGCGCAGGACGAGGCTGCCCGGCCGGTCGGTGGCCTCGGCGAGCGCCACGACCTCGGCCAGCTCGGTCCAGAACGGGCCGCCGAGGACGTTGCCCGCGCCGGTCCCCCGGATCGTCACCCGCAGGTCGCCGCCCGGCGGCCAGGTGACGTCCAGGGTCTGCCACTCCCGCGAGGCCGGCGCCGCGAGCGCGACGCTCACCGGACGCCCGCCCGGTCGACGATCGCGGCGAGGTCGCCGACGCGTTCGAGCGTGTCGAGGTCCTCGTCCTCGACGACGCAGCCGAACCGTTCCTCCAGCTCCGAAAGCAGGTCGACCACCTGGGCCGAGTTCAGCCCGAGGTCGTCCTCGAGCCGGGACTCGGCGGTGATCCCGGCGGGCGGTGTCCCGTCGAGATGGCGGGCGAGCAGGTCCGCCACCTCGGTCACAGCTGTCGTCATGTCGTCCTCCTCGGGAGTCAGTCGCTCGCACCGGCGGCCACGAGCACGGCACCGGTGAGGGCTTGGGCGGCTTCGTGTTCGCGCTCGGCGAGTTCGGTGAACGCCGCGCGCACGAGCGTGGGCCGGGCTCGGCCGCGCCGGGCCGACGTCGCGGCGAAGCGCAACGTCCGCGGCAGCTTTTCCCAGCACTTCACGGCTTCTTCGAGCGCCGAGCGCCGCTGTTCGCTCGTGGTCCGGAACCCCAGGTGCCGGCCGAGGCGCCGGTGGCTGCAGACGTGGTGCTGCGCCGCGGCCCAGCAGTCGTCGACGACGTCGGGGTCGCGGACCAGCGCGTCGCTGTCGGCCAGGTGCGTTCCCAAAGCGCCGAGGGCCTTGACGGTCCCGGTCACCCAGTGCGCGGGCAGCGGGTTCGGGTGCACCGGCCGGGACTTCCGACGCAGCAGCAGGTGGCGGCAGCCCGCCGGGGCCGGGTTCTCGAAGCCGAACGCGAGGGTGTTGCGCAGGTGGTGCTTCGCCGGTTCCGGTCCGTCCCGGCGCGTCAGGCGGTCCAGGTCGGGCTCGCCGATCCAGCCGGTGAACGGCTCCTGGTGCTGCCCCGACGTCATCAGGCCGGTGAACCGGTCTTCGACGTGCCAGCGGCCGTCCTCGCAGCCGTCGACCAGCAGGAAGTGCGGGGCCGCGGTCCCCTCCCGCTGCGCCGCCCAGGGCAGCTGCGTGCTGTAGCCGACGACCAGGGCGCACCCGTAGTCCCGCAGCTCCCGGTGCAGGTCGGCGCGGAACCCGGCGAAGCCGTCGTGGCCGCGGTAGGTGAGCCGGGTGCCGTCACCCATCCGGTCCAGCGGGCGGTCGTGGTGCGAGACCGCGACGAGCCCGTCCGGCCGGCGCAGGTCGACGGCCAGCCGCACGGACACGGCGATCGCGTCCGCCGCGCCCGGGGTGCCGTGGTGTTCCAGGTAGGCCGCCAGGTTGGCGGTGTAGCAGCTCAGGCCGTCGGTCATCGCCCCTCCGTTCGATCGGCGTAGGCGCAGCACAGGGCGAAAGCGCTGGCGCGGTCCCGCAGCTGCGTCCACGTGAGGTCACGCCAGCGGCCGGACGCGGCGGCCGCGGTGACGGGAATGCGCCAGGGCCGGCCCGCGATGCCCTGCCCGGTCGCCTTGACGCAGGCCTCCTGGGCGGCCCATACACGGGCGAAGTCCCGTCCGCCCGACGCCGGCTCGGCCGCCATCCGCCCGGCT
Source organism: Amycolatopsis sp. NPDC004772 (assembly GCF_053601215.1). Classification (NCBI taxonomy): domain Bacteria; kingdom Bacillati; phylum Actinomycetota; class Actinomycetes; order Pseudonocardiales; family Pseudonocardiaceae; genus Amycolatopsis; species Amycolatopsis sp. NPDC004772. The sequence goes on along the minus strand of NZ_JBSGBK010000010.1, from coordinate 97,747 downwards.
TCGCCCGGGCAGCACCGCCGCAGCATCGCCGGCCCGGGCAGGCCGGCCTCCTGCACGTCGACGCCGACGTCCCGGCCGCGGGCCAGCGCCACCGCGACGACGTCGTCGGAGTGCGCCAGGCTGACGTGCAGGTCCGGGCGGCCGGGCACGACCGGTCTTCCGCGGTCCGTGCGGTCCAGCGGGTGCGCCGAACCCTCCACTTCGGACACCAGCCGCACGTACAGCGCCCGCACGGCCAGGTATTCGCGGGCCCGGCGCGGTGCCATGGCCCGGGCCTCGCGCACGGCCCAGGCCGGCACGGGCAGCTCCGCCAGCGCCGCATCGGCCGGCGTCGCCGCCAAGTGCACGCCGGGCGCCACCTCGACGCCGGTCACGACACGGCCTTGAGCTCGCGCCGGTGCACCAGCAGCGGGTCCCGGTCCTCGCGGATCTCCGTCCAGGTCGGCGCGCCGACCAGCAGGACGTGGTCCGCGTACGGCAGCTCGTCGTCGAGTTCGCAGGTCAGCGCCGCCACCCCGCCGGTCGGCAGCGGCAGCCCGTCGACCTCCCGCAGCTCGGTCGCCGAGAAGCGTTCGGTCAGCGGCAGCCGCGCGAAGTCGGCGCACAACCCGGCCTGGGCGGAGCTGAGCACGGTGATCGCGAAGCGGCCCGCCCGCCGGATCGCCGCCAGCGTCGCGCTGCGGGCCAGCAGCGAGACGACCACCAGCGGCGGACTGTCCGAAAGGGACATCAGGGCGCTGACCGTGCAGCCGGCCGGGCCGGTGCCGTCCGAAGTGGACACGATGGTGGCGCCGGTCGGCCACTGGGCCATCAGGGTCCGGAACGCGAGCCGGTCGCCCGCCACCGCGGTCACGGCCGGCCCGCCCAGGCCAGCGTGACGCCCCGGTCCAGCAGCGCGATCGCCCCGTTGGCGTCGTAGAGCCGGTCGTTCGCGTAGTTGAGGCTCGCCGAGCGCAGGTCCCGGTGGACGCGTTCCAGCGGCAGCGCGGAGTCCCGCATGTACCCGTGCCGCAGGCCGGTGAGCTCGACGAGCTCGTCGACGACGGCGGCGCAGCGTTCCGCCGCGTGCACCTTCAGGCCGTTGAGCCGCAGCTGGACGTCCGGTGCTTCGGCGTCGGGTGCGTCGGCCGCGTCGCGGATCACCTGCGCCAGCAGCGCCGCCACGGTGTCCAGGTCGAGCCGGGCCCGGGCCAGCCGCCGCCGCAACAGCTCCGACGTCGGGTCGAACGACCCCCGCGTGCGCGGGTCGCGGATCATGCCCAGCACCGAGCTGAGCGCGCCGCGCGCGGCGCCGAGCCAGCAGGCGGCCCAGCCGATGTGCCCGGCCGGCACGAACGTCCGCGTGGCCACCGTCCGGAACCCGCCGGGTTCGCCGACGAGCTGGTCCGCCGGGACGTCCCCGGTGATCCGCAGCGGAACGCTGTGCGTGCCCCGCATGCCCATCGGGTTCCAGCTGCCGCGGCCGGGCTCGGCGGTGACCTGCCCGCGGTCGGCGTAGACGAGCGAGACGTCGTCGTAGCCGGCCTCGGGCGAGGCCCGCATGGTGATCAGGAACCCGTCGGCGACCGCGCCGCCGGTGACGATCGGGGCGTCGCGGTCGATGCCGAGCCGGTCGCCGTCCGGGCGCAGCGGCGCTTCCGCGGTGAGCAGGTGCCCGCCCTTCCCGCGCTCGCTGGTGACCGAGGCGACGTAGACCTCGCCGCGGGCGATCCGCGGCAGCAGGTCCGCACGCAGCCGCGGCCCGGCGTGCGCGGCGATCGCGGCGACCTGCTGGCCGTGCATCGCCCAGATCATCGCCGTCGACAGGCACGCGCCGCCGAGTTCCGCGGCGGTCCGGGCCAGGTCGGCCAGGTCGCCGCCGAGGCCGCCGTGCTCCACCGGCACCAGCAGGCCCATCAGCCCGCTTTTCCGCAGCGCGTCGAGGGACGCGACCGGGAACGTGGCGCTGTCGTCGACCGCCCGGGCGTGCTCGGTGAGCACGTCCACGACCCCGGCCGTGCGCTCGGCGAGCGTGGGCGCGGCGGTGGCCAGCGCCGTCACCGCGCACCCGCCGTGGTGTCCTGGGCCTCCCGCACCCGGTCCAGCAGGGCGTCACGGGTGGCGAACGTGTCGTCGGTCATCGCGTCGTCGGGCAGTTCGACGCCGAATTCGTCCTCGAGGTCGAAAAGCAGGTCGATGGCGCGCATCGAGTTCAGGCCGAGGTCCTTGAGCCGGGCGTCGGCGGTCAGCTCCTGCTGCGGGGCGAGGTTCTTGAGGTACTTGCGCAGGATCGTGTCGAAGCGTGCGGTGTCCATGGTTTTTCCCTTTCGTCAGAGCGGGTTGCGGGTCACGTGCAGCCGGGACGCGGACTCGAGGCGGCCGCCGTCGACGACCGCCTCGGCGGGTGCCGGGTGGCCGAGGAACGCGAGCAGGCCCGCGGTCGGGCCGTAGGCGCCGGCGTTGGGCACGCCGACGAGGTCCCCGATGCCGGTGCTCGGCAGCCGGGCACCGCGGGCGAGGACGTCGAGCGGGGTGCACAGCGGGCCGGCCACCGTCACCGGCTCGTCCTCGACCTCGCCGGAAGCCAGCACGTCGGCCGAGATCGACGGGATCCGGCGCAGGCCGGACATGCCGCCGAGGTGGTGCACGCCGGTGTCGAGCAGGACGTACCGGGTGCCCTTGGACTCCTTGACGTCCACCACCCGGCTGAGCAGCACCCCGCAGTCGCCGACGAGGTAGCGGCCCGATTCGAAGGACACGCGGGGCGCCCCGTCCCGCCACCCGGGCAGGCGGTCGTCCAGCAGCGTCTCCAGCGCCGCCGCGAGCCCGGTGAACCGCGGCCGCTCCCCCGCCCGCGCGTACGGCAGGCCGAACCCGCCGCCGAGGTCGATTTCGCCGAGGTCGGGGAAGAGCACGGCGAGCTTCTCCGCGATGCCGATCCCGACCTCGAACTGGGCCAGCAGGTCCTTCTCCTCGGTCAGGTTGGTGCCCATGTACAGGTGCAGCCCGGTGACGCGGGCGTGCCCGAACCCGGTGAACCGCGGCGTCTCGGCCAGCACCCACGACAGGTCCGCGCCGAACTGCGACGACGTCCCGGTCATGCTGAGCCCCGCGCCGGGCACCGGCTCGTCGGCGTTGACGCGCAGCGCGCACCGGGCTTCGGTCCCGGACCGGCGCGCGAGGTCGTCGACGCGGGCGAGGTCGTCGGGCGAGTCGACCGAGAAGCGCGTGACCCCGTGGGACAAGGCGTGCGCGACCGTTTCCGGGGTCTTGGCCGGGCCGGTGAGCAGCACGGCCTCCGGCGGCACCCCGGCGCCGAGCACGGCGTCGATCTCGCCGGTCGAGCTGACTTCGGCTTCGCAGCCCAGTGCGTGCAGCAGCGCGATGATCCGCGGGTGCGGGTTGGCCTTCACCGAGTAGTACACAGTGGACGGAGACGGCAGCGCGGCAGTCAGGTCGGCGTGGGCGCGGCGGACGGCGTCGAGGTCGTAGACGAACGCGGGCGTGCCGTGCCGGTCCGCGATCTCCTCGTGCAGGGGCGTGATCACAGGGCGGCCTCCAGGGCGCGCTTGTCGATCTTGCCGTTGACGCCGTGCGGGAGCGCGTCGACGACTTCGATCCGGTCGGGGATCTTGTGCGGTTCCAGGCGTTCGGCGAGCCCTTCGCGCAGCTGCCCGGAGTCGAGGGTGCCGGTGACCGCGAGCACGGCCGGCCGGTCTCCGGCGGGCGGGAGCACGGCGGCCTCGGTGACGCCGTCGACGTCGGCCGCGGCGCCTTCCACCTCGACCGCGCTGACCCGGAAACCGTCCTGCTTGTACTGGTCGTCGTCGCGGCCTTCGAAGTACAGGTAGCCCTCTTCGTCGACGCGGCCGCGATCGCCGGTCAGCAGGGTCGCGCGGCCGTAGGCGTCCCGCGGGAAGCGGCGCGCGGTCTGCTCGGGCGCCCGCCAGTAGCCGGCCATCACGTTCGGCCCGCGGACGGCGAACTGGCCCACCTCGCCGGGCGGCAGCTCGGCGCCGTCGTCGTCGAGGACCAGGACCTCCGTGCCGGGCAGCGGCCGCCCGACCGAGCCGGGCCGGTCCAGGTACGCGTTCGGCTCCTCGATGGAGACGCGCTTGCACTCGGTCAGCCCGTACATGGCGACGACGTCGAGGCCCGGCGAGAACTCCCGCAGCCTGGCCGACAGCGCGGCCGGCAGGGCCGCGCCGGTGTTGGTGACCAGGCGCAGCGCGGCCGGGAACCGCCCGGCCCGCGCGGCCAGCCGGGCCAGGGTGGCGCCGAGGCCCGGCACGAGCGGCAGCACGGTCACCCCCTCGCGCTCCACAGTGGACAGCAGGGCCGGCCCGGCCGCGGCGTCGTCGCCCAGCACCAGGCAGGCGCCCGCCTCGGCGGCGAGGAACACCTGGTAGAGGCCGTAGTCGAAGGACAGCGGCAGGCAGCAGAACACCCGGTCCTCGGCGCGGTAGCCCAGCCGCTCCGCGATGGCGGACACCGCGAACAGCACCTGCTCGTGCGTCGAAACCACGGCCTTCGGCATGGCTGTGCTGCCCGAGGTGTAGATCAGGCTGAGGATGTCGACGCCGGTAACGGGGGACGCGGGGACCTCGGCATCGCCGGTGGCGGGAAGCTCGCTCAGCTTGTGCACCTTCGTCGTGCTGCGCGAGACGGTTTCGGCCGCGGCGTCGGCGGCCAGCACCAGCTTGGGTTCGCTGTCGGCGAGGATGTGGTCGAGGTGGAACGGCCGGATCCGGTCGCTGACGACGACGTAGGCCGCGCCCAGCCGCGAAACCGCGTAGAGCAGCGCCACCGTGTCGGGGTCGTGCGGCGCGGCGACCAGCACCCGGTCACCGCGGCCGACGCCCTGGCCGCCGAGCCAGGCGGCGAGCGTCCGCGACCGGCGGGCGAGGTCGGCGTAGGTCCAGCGCAGGTCGTCGCGAGCCAGCGCCGGGGCGTCCGGCGTGGCGGCGGCGCGCCGGTCGAGCAGTTCGTGCAGCAACCGCGGGATCACGGGCGGGCTCCTTCCGGGAGGGCGGTGCCGAGCAGCGACCGCAGGGCGGTGAGGCTTTCGAAGGCCTCGGGCACGATCTCCTCGGCCGGCACCTCGACGCCGAGGTCGTCTTCGAGGCGTTCGAGGACCGAGACGATGGCGATCGAGTCGAAGCCGGGCAGGTCGAACAGGGAATCGGCGGACAGGACGTCGGTGGCGGGAACGCCGAGCACGTCGGCGACGGTCCGGGCGAGGGTGTCGGTCATCGCGGGTCTCCCTCGAGCGTTTCGGCCAGCACGCGTTTCGCCGTCTTGCCGGTGCTGGTGGTGGGCAGGGCCGCCAGGACGTGGACCCGGGAAGGCACCATGTAGTGCGGCAGCCGGGCGCGGCAGTGGCGGAGCAGGTCCGCGGGCAGCGTCTCGTGGTCGGTGCCGGCGCGCGGGACGACCGCGGCGTGCAGGCGGTGGGTGGTGGCCGGGTCGGGCAGGGCCACGACGGCGACGCCGTCCACGCCGGGGTGCGCGGCGAGGTGGGCTTCGACGTCCCCCAGTTCGACGCGGTAGCCGCGGGTCTTCACCAGCCCGTCCGCGCGGCCCAGCAGGTGCAGCGTGCCGTCGGCGTCGCGGCGGGCGATGTCGCCGGTGCGGTAGCAGCGCAACTGTCCGGAGTGGACGATCGCGGCGCCGGTCAGGTCGGGCCGGCCGAGGTAGCCGGGGGTGACGCAGTCGCCCGCGACGACCAGCTCGCCTTCCCCCTCGCCGTCGAAGTCGACGTGCCCCTCGGTGTCGCGCAGGCCGATGACGGCGCCGGTGACCGGCCGGCCGATCGGGAGGCGGCTGTCCGGGTCCGGCGGGCCCGGGAGCCGGTGCGCGGTGACGACGTTCGTCTCGATGGGCCCGTACAGGTTGGCCGCGGCCGCGCCGGGGACCAGGGCCATCAGCTCGGCGAGCGCGGCCGTCCGGAACTCCTCGCCGGCGAACAGGAGCTGCCGCAGGTCCGGCAGGTCGCCCGCGGCGAGACCGCCGCGGCGGGCGAGGGCGGCCAGCGCGGTCGGGACGGCGTAGATGCTGGTGATGCGCCGCTCGCGCAGCAGCCGGGCCAGCGCCGCCGGGAAGAGCGCGGCCCGCTCGGGCACCAGGTGCAGGGCGGCGCCGCCGCGCAGGCCGGCGTAGAGGTCGTAGACGGGCAGGTCGAAGTGCAGCGGCGCGTGCACCGCGACCCGGTCGCGCGGGGTGAGCGGGAAGGCGGCGGCGGCCCAGTCGGTGAACGCCGCCGCGTTGCGGTGGGTGATCACGACGCCCTTGGGGGTGCCGGTCGAGCCGGAGGTGTAGAGGACATAGGCCTCGTCGTCCGGGCCTGCTGCCGCCGGCTCGCCTTCCGGCTTTCCTTGCAGTGCTTCGAAGTCGTCGAGGTCCAGGAGCGTTTCGCAGCCGGCGTCGGCGAGGACGAAGTCACGGCGGTCGGCCGGGTGGGCGGGGTCGATCGGGACGTAGGCGCGGCCGGCCCGCAGGCAGGCGAGGAAGGCGACGACGGTGCCGATCCGCTTGCGGCTCACCACGGCCACCCGGCCGGGCCGGTCGCGGAGTTGCCCGGCCAGCCCGGCGGCGGCGCGGGCGAGCTCGCCGTAGGTGATCGACGGACCGTCGTCTTCGACGATCGCCACGGCGCCGGGCGTGCGCCGGGCCTGGGCGAAGAAGTGCTGGTGGATGAGCATCAAGCGCGTCCTTCCGGGAGGTCGAGGGAGGTGCCGGCCAGCTCGGCTTCGGCGGCCAGCGCGGCTTCGAGGGCCGCGTGGACGGCCGGCGGCGCCGAGCGGCCGGCTTCGACGCGGCGGATCGCGACGTAGGTGAGTTCCTGGAGCTTCTGCCAGCGCGGGAGGACCGTTTCGTCGAAGGCGCGGGAGAAGCCGGGTGCGGGGGTGCCGGGCAGTTCCCGCAGCCAGAGGCCGTGCAGCTGCCGGTCACGGGTGATCAGCCAGCTCTGCAGGGCCAGCCGGTGCAGCGCGACCGCGTCGGGCTCCCGGTACTGCCCGGCGAAGGCGGCCGCCGTGCCGTCGGCGTGGGAGGCGAGAATGGCTTCGCAGTTGGCCCGGACCTCGCGTTCGGCGTCCAGTGGTTCGGCGGGCCCGCACGGTTCGAGCACCGCCCAGGCACCCTGGTCGAGGGCGTGGCCGAGGTCGCCGAGGACCACCTTGGTCGTGGTCGGCCGCGCGTGCCCCCACCGGGTCCGGTTTTCATAGGGATCCACGACGTGCAGGACGGATTCCCGCCCTCCTTCGACACCCTCGACGACGAATCCGTGTTCCATGTGCTCATTTCCGCAGTACGGAAGCCACGGCAGGAAAAAGGCATCCGCGGTGACGGCGACGGCGTTGCCCCGGCCGATCTCGGCCGCCCACGAATTGACGCATTCCGCCGCCGTCCCATTGGCCGTCCATTTCGGACGAAATCCGGTGAAGCGCGCCACGGACCGATCCCGCGCCCGCGGCGGCAGGTCGGGCTCGAGCACCCCGTCGATTCCGCCAACGACCCGAAACGCCCACTGGTAGGCGAAAGGAGTACGCACATCGGCCACCCCGGCGTGCGCCAGCAGCAGCGCCACGACGTCCGACACGCAGTCCATGCAGGCGGAATCGACCCGCCCCATGAGACGGGCACAGGAAACGAAGGCGTGACGATTCGACACGGATCCCCCCAGGAGGCAGCGATGGTCAATTCCATTCATTCGCCATTGGCGAAGCGGTGTGTAATAACTTTCTACCGCACCGCAAATTGCCGGGCAACGCGGCCCATTTGCCGGTCAACCGGCCGGAACCGAGGTGGATCCCCACTCCCCGGAAGCCCCAAACCCGGGCAACCGCACCAACCCGGGCGGCAAACGGAGTAATTCCGCGACGCTGTCCGGCTCAATGGAGTTCCAGAGTTCACCCGCTCGGCGGACGCTCCGCCGGAGGTGTACACGTCAGCGCTCCGACGACGTTCACGCGTCCGGCCCAGCCCTTCGGTGACCGAGCCGGCACACGCTCACGCCGACGAGCGGGCGCGTTCTCTTCCCACCGAGATCGCCGATTCGCCGGAGCAGCACTTCGGCCCGTCCTACTGGTCGAGGTCGTAGAGGTAGGCGACCCGGCCGGCGCCGTGGGGCGTTCGGCGAACCAGATCATGCCGATCTCCCGGTCACCGTGCCGCGCGGTGCAGGGGTGGCGGCCGGGGGTGGCCACGCCATCGGGCAAGAGTTCGGCGTACTCGTCGACGGATCGAACCGGACCGCCGTCATGGCCGCCTCTTCTCGCGCTACAAGCCGCGGACAACGTATCCGTACCCGCCGGCCACCTTTCCGGACACTATGTCCGGACACAGTGTCTTGACAGCACGTCCGAACGAGCCCATCCTGGTCGGGACCGACCGGGAGGCGGCTATGAATTCTGTGGAATTTCGTTGCACGACAGGAGAAGCCCGGTGAACGCGGTGCTGTGGGTGCTGCTCGGCCTGGCTTGGGTCGCGTTCGCGGGCACCACGTGGCTCTGGATCCACCTGGCACGGCAAAGCCGGCGCGGGAACTCGGCAGCCGACATGATGGCGCTCAGCCTGTCGCCCTTGTGGGCCGTCGACTTCCTGCTCGCCGTACTCGGCACGGCTGCGGGCGGCTGGCTCGCCATCCGGCTCGACGGTCTCGGCGCCCGGCTGACCGCCGGCATCGGCGCCGCGGTGCTGCTGGCCCGCATCGCGCTCGGAGCGGTGCAGACGTGGCGGGCTCGGTCGGCCGGGTGACTCGCCGCGCCAACGTCACCGCGGCAACGTCCTCATCTGCCGATGACAGCATGATCGGCTCATGCGTATTTCCCTCGCAATGGAGCGGCCTGCCGCGCCATGGTGCCCGGGTGCGGACGCGGTGGGATGGTTCCCCGTGGGTGGCGATCGTCGAGCGACGGCTGAGGCCTGCGGACGCTTCGTCACGCGTCAGGGACTGCCGCCTTCGGCCCTCCGGGCGAGTTGCTCCAGTTCGGCGGTGCACATCATGAGCGTGCGCGTCGGAAGGTGCCGGAGGTAGTGGTCCACATCGGCACCCAGCACGAATACGTGCAGTGACAGCCCGGCCTCGTGGCACGACTCGATGGCCTGGCGAAGCGCGGCCAGCACGGCCGGGTGCCGGGTTTGGTACGAGGAGGCGACCAGGTGGTTGCCGCGATCCGCCGCGAGGTAGAACTGGATCAGATCCTTGGTGCCGACGAACAGTTCACTGGCTCCCGAAGTGCGGAACTCGGCCGTCGAGTGCACGGCCGCCGGTGTTTCGAGGAAAACGCCGAGTGGCGTGTCGCCGGTCAGGCCGAGGTGCTGCCGCAGCCGCAGGAACTCTTCCTGGTCATTGATGAACGGCACGGCGAAGCCGACTCGATCCGCGTCCCAGCCGAGGCGGACCCGCAGGTAGGCGCGGAGTGCCCGGAACGCGCGCGGATAGCGATGATCCGCCAGCAGCCACCGGGTGCCGTGGAGGCCGAGCTCCGGGTTGGGCTCGTCCTCCACCGCCACCCCGGTCGTGATCCGGGCGGCATCGTCCGAACGGAGGTCGAGCAGTCTCATGACCAGGCGTTGACCAGGAAGGAGTTCCTTCACCATCGAGCACAGCTCCGAGGCGATGGCTTCGCCGTAGTGCTCGGCCTCGCGATCCCCGGCCCGAAGCGAGTCGACCGGGCTCAGATCGGCGGCGAAGCAGACGAACTCCTCGCGGATGAAGTAGCAGGTCACCTGTTCGACGCGCGGCACTATGTCATTCGTGGACCGGATGTCGGCGGCGTTGGCGATGACCACGCAGACCGACTCGAGGTCGTCGAGGCCGGCACCTGCGAGTGGCACCTGCTGCCGCGTCGTGTCGACGCCGCCGAGGATGACTGACTCGCGATCGACCCGGACGGTGACTTCGCCCACCAGCACGTCCGGCTCGAACGAATCGACGCGCAGGACGGGGATTCCCCGCGAGCGGCAAAGCGACTGCATGTGGCCGGTCCGGCCGCCTCTGGCGCAGATCACGGCGGATGAGGCGACGATGGCGTCGTAGTAGTCGGGGCCGAGTGTCTCGACCACCAGAACGGCGCCCTCGATCGGTTCCCTCGTGCGATTGCAGATGCCGCGAACGCTCGCTCGCGGCGAGCCGACGAGCAAGCGTGGTCCCGGCTCGTGCCTGGCCTCGCCTATCAACCGACGTGTTAGCAACCCGCCGAGGCGCCGTATGTGGAAAATCCCATTACCCAAGGCCGGCTTATCGAGGTCAGTCCCAACTGACGGTCTTATCGACTGAGCGTTCACGGCATGAACATCCGCTCATGCCGCTGAGCGCGACGGGCCGGGTATCGGCGTTCGAGCCGGGTAAAGAGACTGATGCCACCGAGGAAACGGTCACGAAAGTACATCTGGATCGGCAGCCTGATAGCCGGCGCTCTGATCATCGCCGCGCTGGGCAATGCCCTGCTGTCCGGGCTGTGTTCATGGTCAGCCGTCATCATGGTCATCGTGGCGGCCGTGAAGTCATCGCCGAAGCCGGCGGCACGAGTCGCTGACCGTTATTCCGCCCGGCCCGACTACGACAGCGATGCGCTGCGCCGCCGTGAGCGGACCCGGGACCGGCGCCGCGAAGAGCAAGAGTGGTACCAAGCCTGCTTCGACGCCGAGCAGAGAGCGCGAAGACCGCGGCGAGGTCTAGCGCCACATCAAGCGAGGTCGGGCGTTGGCTCTAACGTGATATCTCTCAACGACCTTCGCCGTCGATCGAGCGCAACGCCTCGAGCGGTGTACGCCCTGTTGCTTCGGCCAAGGCGGTGACGGCTGCTGCTGCCAGCGCGGTCAGATTCAACGCCGCCGTCACCGCGTTCTCTTGGACGGCGGCGTCGGTGATGTTGTAGACATCCGCGTCCTCGTCGGCAAGGTAGGCAGCCACCCCTTCGACCGCGGCCCGGCGCGTGGCTGCTCGCTTACTTCGTTCGTTGCTCGACACTTCGCAAGTATCCTTGCCGACGTCCGCTCATGCCGAATAGCGGTTGGCACCCTGGAATGGCAGCCCGAGGCCGAGGTGCTCGCGTATCTCCTCAATCCGGCACCACGCCTTGTGCTGCCGCTCCGAGCCACCACACGGCGGTAACTCGGTCACGCGGGGACGGACGCCTCCGGTCACACATACCGCAGGTCAGCGACGAAAGACGGCACGACCGGAGACGCGACCTCACCTGCTCGCCGGCCAGTGGCAGCAAGCCGTCACTCTCCGCGCCTCGCGGCTGTTGCCGTTGCCTGCGCCGAATGCTTGCAGATCGCTGCACTCGTCGGCCTGTCCGGGCGAGCGCGCTGTATTCCGTTAGGCTGAATCGAGGGTTCCGGACACGGACACTTGGAGGGGATGTGCGTCGGCGACCATCATCGGGGGCAGTAGCAGTAGCCGCCGGCACTGCCACGGCGGCGTCGCTCCTGGTCGGTGTGGTGGGCAACCTGGCCACCAACACCATCGACGACATCAGCGCTGGGTGGAAGGTCACCATCTGGATTCTGCTCGGTGTGCTGGCATCGGCGATGATCTTCGCAGCAGTCCGCAACGCCCTGAAATCCATGCCTGATCCGGCCGTTGTCGAGGTGAAGCCACCGACTCCCGTGGTCATACCACAACCGTCGCCGGCGAAGCCGCCGCCGGAAGGAGGTTTTGAGGAGTCCTGGACCGGCGAAGAGAATCCAGACACGATAGGCAAGTATGAGTGGTCTCTCCCGGCTATGCTCCTGTTCGGCGGGAGCGGTCTCATGCTTTTGGTCTCGGCCGTATACCAGTACACGACCCTTCCCACACGGCTCAGCACCGGGACCGACTGGCCGATTCTGGCACAGGCTGGGATGGGCTTCGCGTTCTTCTGGGCTCTGTCGTTCGACGAGTGGTTATCGCTCCGGTCCATGCAAAAGCGGAAACCCGTCCGCGCCCGCACGCTCCGCATCGACGACGAAGGCATCACCAGCACAGACGTGTCGGGCCCTCAGCTCATCCCATGGTCCGCGATCGAACGGGTAGCCGTCGGCTACAACACCTACAAGGAGACACACTCGGGTTACCTGCGACTGCTCACGCTCCAGGTCAGGATGGACAAGAGTGCCCGGCCGATGCTGTACCGCCCTGCCGGATGGCCGGAGAACGTCAAACTCCCAGACGTCTGCCGTGGTCCGGGCCACCCGAAAGAAGGCGACTGGGTGCCCATCTGTGTGCTCGGCCCACTTGCCGAGCCGCGCAGGCTGGACTTCACCAACGCGGTCACCACCTACACGAAAGTGCCGCTGTACAACGTGGAAGCCAGGGACTGGTAGCGGGATAAGTCCCGACTTGCTTGTCGCATGCTTCTCGGCTGTTCATGAAATCTGTGCTGGGTGAGGAGACAGCCAAGCGACGTGTTGTTGAGCCGGCCGTGGCGACCGCGTCGGCGATGATCGCGGCCGTCAGCAGTGAGCTTACGGACCCGGAGAGCCGACCCGGCTGGGTCGCCCACGAGCGACGCGGGAGGCCGCCGGGCATTTCAGTAGTGCCCCAGCTGCGCGCGGTCGCGACCAGTGCGGCGCAATGGGTGGCTCGCGAACTGGGGAACCACCCGTTCGGGCGAGCCAGGCCGACGCCTGCGCCGACCAGGAGACGAGCGTGCCCCCGAGCCGGGCGATGTGTGAGCAGGTTTCGATGACGCGGTTGTCCAGTTGATGACCGAGGTGATGCCGAGCAGGCGGCGGAGCTTCTTACCGGCTCTTTGCACGCTCGTCGTCCGCGGCCACTCGGACGTCCCGGAAGTCCAAAACGGCCGCTCGAGAGATTCGGATCAGCCGCGCGAGATCACCGTCCGCCAGCAGCAGCTCCAGCAGCAGGCGATGAAGGCGTTGAGGTCTGCGTCCTGGCGCGGCCGACCTCGTCGCAACGGTCGAGGAGCATGGTCATCACAACCAGCTCAAGGTGTACCTTCACACGGGCCAAGCTCGGGGCACGCAACGCAGCCAGTCCGACCGAGTGCGCGTCCACGGGATCGGTCTTGCAGCCGCCGACCGCGCCGTCCTGCGGGGCATCGCCGGCACTTTGCGGCCAGGCGGACGGCTGACCATGGACCTCGACAACCTCCCCGCGCTTCTCGCCGCGTATTCGCCTTCGCGGGTCGTGGCCGCCCGCGACGAAGGCAACATGCTCGTCGACCGCTACCGGCTCGACCCCGTGACCGGCCGGCTCGTGGCAGAGCGCACGATCGTCCGCCACGGCCGGCCCCGCCGGACACACTTCGTCAAGCGGCTGTTCGGCTTCCCCGAACTTCGTGACTGGCTACTCGCCTCAGGATTCGCCGCGGTGTCCTGCTACGGCGAAGACGGACGGCCGCTGACCGCGGACCACCGACGGATGATCGTCGTCGCCGCCCTACCGGCGTAGACACAGGGGCGCCATCCGTAGCCGATCAGCGGATAACAGATACACGCGATCACTACGCGCGTAGGTTCAGCGACCTCATTCGAGTACCGGGGGAAGTTGATCTCGTGTCGGAGGACGAACTGTCAGCGCTGTGGCAGCAGCAGTGGCTCGAGTACCCTCCGTTCGCCGGTGAGCTCAAGCTGGCCTATCGCGACCGATGGGCGCGTTTTCACAGCCTGCCCGAATCGCAGAACTATCCCGAAGCCGAGTACGATATCGTGCTCCATCGCTACAACACGGTCTTGGACGAACTGTTCCACGACCGAGAAGTTCGGATCATCACCACCGACTGGTCCGACTCAAGCGAACCCCCGACGCTGTCCGCACAACACGCACGCTGGAACCCAGACGCCGACCACTGGGCGTCCCTGCTCACCGACGAGGACGAAACCGACCCGGACTACATCAGGTACATCCACCTCTACGTCAGCTGCCGACCCTGGCAACCCGGCCTCGTGAACGAACTGCTCCGCGCCGCCGCCGTCTACGACACCGTCGGCGTGATGATCACCAGCCTCGCCTTGGACCGCGTACATCACCCATACGACGGAGGCGCCGACATCATGCTGTCCACCACCGCCGAACGCGACGCCCTCAAACGCCGCCACGCCGACTGGCTCTCCGATCACACTTCCGGCTACTGAGCATTCGAAGTTCGCGCGCGCCGCCGACCACACCGCGTGACGCACGCTCATGCCGCCGATCGCGCGGAATTCCGCGACGACTGCGCACCGGCGATCATCGGCCGGTGAGGCTGTGAGATGTAATGAACGTCCAGTCCCCGGCGACTTCGTCCTCGTGTCATATGGTGCGCTTCCCGGTGAGCCGGGTCCGGTCCCGGTCGACGCGACGCGCTGGGCAGCCGGACTCCCTCCCGGCACCTGGCCGGCCGGCTTCGCCACGAGCGGGAACGTCTGCCGCAACGATGTCTTCGCCCTCGCCGAACGCTGGCGTACGCAGGAAGTCTCGAGCACGCAGCTCGCGGCCGGGGTACTGGCCTGGGGACACGGGCTCCGCGGGTACGGGCCCTTCCGCACCGGCGGCATCCTCGCCCAGCCACAGGCTGGCGAGCGGCTGGAAGCCGCGCTCGCCGGCCTGCGTCCGGACGCCGTCACCCCGACCGTGCTCGAGCACTGCTACGAGCGGTTCACAACCACCTCGAAACTCTCCGGTCTCGGCGCGGCCTTCTTCACGAAGCTGCTCTACTTCACCGGCTACCACCGCGGCAAAGAAGGGATCCAGCCGCTGATCCTGGACCGGGTCGTGGCGGGCCGGCTGCCCACATCGGCGGGACCGGCCAGGAAGTACCGGACGGCGTGGTGGACCAGCACCTGGCTGGCCTACCTGCACTGGGCAGCAGACCAGGCCACCCGTCCCGAGTTCGGCGGCGAACCCGACCGCGTCGAGATGGCACTCTTCACCGGCTCCTGGACACCGTGAGCCGAGATCATGAGCTGTGACGATGGCCGGTCCGTGCGGATGAAAGCGTGAGGCGGGAACCCCGACACCTCCCGTCGAAGCGTGAGTTCCCCGGACCTGGCCCGGCTCGAACAGGCTGCCGCCCTCACCATCCGACGGGCAGAACCACACCTCTACCGGGTAGATGCACTTTGGGCCTGCTCATCGTGTTGGCAAGTCGAAGCCACCTGCCGCGGCGACGGGGTTTCCCCGTGATGGTCCACGGCTCATACCGCTGACCTCACTACCGAGACGCGCGCTCATGCCGACGACAGCGCGTTCTGGCCAACCGTGAACGGCCAGCAGTCGATGTCAGCTGAGTACCCACAGGCTGTCGACCTCCTCGGTCGGCTGCGGCCTGGCCTGGGCGGTACGTACTAACGCGAGGCGCCTGCACGTGCCAACAGCTCGGTGGTCGCCTCCCACAGGCGCTGCTCGCGGTCGCGGGCGACCGGCCGCACCTCTGTCAGCGTGGTCTTGACTACGAACGCGCCGTCACGCAGGTGTGCCCACTTGTCGTCGAGCGCCATCGCGGCCAGCAGCGGCCCCGGGCGCCGCGGCGTCGACACGCCCGGCATCCAGCGCGGTTCGATCATGTAGACCGCGCTCACCGCGAGGAACGCGAACGGCAGCAGCACGGTGCCCAAGGCAGCCGGTGCGCGGGCCTCGGCGGCTCAGGTGCGACGCAGGCCCCCGAGCACGACGCGCGCCAGCACGTCCGGGCGCAGGATCGACGTCGGCGGTTGCAGGAGCCCGATGGTGCGGATGAACGCGGCGGCGGCCACGGGGTCGTGCGCGGCGACGCGTTGCAGCCGGGCCACGTATCGGTTCAGCGTCTTGGTCGACAGCGAGCGGTGGCCGGGGATCTCCGGCAGCGCCAGGTCTCCGAGCGCGTTGAGTTGCCACACCGGGTCGATGATCTTGGCCGCGGCGCGGAAGAACCGCGTGGACAGGTCCGCGTCGCCGGTCACCAGGCACCGCCGCAGGGCCTCGGACTCCAACGCCGCGACGGTCATGCCTTGGCCGTAGATCGGATTGAAGCTGCACATCGCGTCACCGAATACGAGCAGACCCGGCGGGAACTGCCGCAGGTGCTCGTAGCGGCGGCGCAGGCTCGCCGGGAACCGGTGCGTGCGGATCTCGCTCACCGGTTCGGAGGCGGCCACGGCGTCCTGCACATCCGGTGGCGCGGACCGCTTGAGGAACGCCAGGAACCCCGCTTCGTCGGTCGGCGGGTGGTCACCTGCCATGCCCACCTGGGTGACCATCCAGTCGCCGCCCTCCTGCGCGGCGAACGCGAACCCGGTCGGCCGACCGGGCACCGGACCGACCAGCACCAGCTTGTCCTGGAACGGTGTCTCCGGCCGCACGAGCCTGCTGGCGTACATCATGTTGACGTCGATCCGGTCCTCGGCGGGCGTCGGCAGGCCGACCGACGCGAGCCACGACCGGGCCCGACCGGACCGGCCCATCGCGTCGATGACGAGGTCGGCGGCCAACACCTCCTCCGCACCGCCGCGGTCGACCCGGACACCGGTCACCCGGTCGCCCTCGAACACCGGCCCGACCACGTCGCAGCCGGGCACGATCCGCACGCCGGGACAGGTCGCCACCCGCGCCCGGACCGCGCCCTCCAGCATCGGCCGGGTCGCCTGGATGTCCGCCGCGCCGGTGTCCGAGCGCACCATCGGGTGACCCGCCAGCACGAACCGAGCGTCCACATTGAACCCCACCGGCACCGCGCCCGCCGCGACCAGCTCGGCCGAGAAACCGGGGAACATCTCGTCGAGCGCATCCTTGCCGCGCAGCAGAATGGTGTGGAAATGCCTGGCCTGCGGCACCCCCCGCCGGTGCACGACGTCGGCCGCCAGGGCATCCCGGTCGACCACCGTGATCCGATCGTAGGAGCCGACCAACGCCCGCGCCGCCAGCAGTCCACCCATGCTCGCGCCCAGCACCACCGCATGCGTCATGGGGCGACTGTGACAGGTTTCCGCAGCGGTGCGCTTATTCACCTGTGCTGACCTGCTCGGTCAAACGCCGAGCAGATCAACCACCCGGCCCACCTGGTGGTCGAACACCAGGAAGCCACGCACCAGCAGGTCCTCGCCGATCTCCGGCCCGAGATTGTCCCGCAACACGGCGACCGGCCCCCGCCACCGACGGCGGCCCTTCGCGTTGTACTCCACCAGCAACCACGGCCAGAAAATTCGATCAAGGCCTAACTAAACGTCCGCTTCTGCCGAGGGTCGGTCGACAGTAGAGCGAGTCGGCGCACACACGCCGACAGGCGGACGCCGGTACGGCTACGGTCGGTGCACCAGCTACGACTGTATTGGCCCCTCCGTCGGGCATCACCCGATCCGCCCAGGTACTGCGGAGATCAAGTCTTCGACACCGAGCCTCTGTGCGGCGAGACCACGTCGATTCCAGTCCTGGTGGTACCCCACCTCAGCTACCCAAGTGAACTGCAACGCGCCTTGCGAGCGGCGTTGACCAGCCGGCCGCAAATTGGACACAAGGTCGTCGCGCACGTCCGCCAACTTATGGATCTGCTACTGGTAGTCACAGCTCCGAAAGAACTCCCCGCACATCCGTCTTCGTCGATGCGAAATCGCTTCATCAACAGAACCGTTCATGAACTACTACCAAGATCGCGCCCGCGATCACCGACGTTCACCCAGACCCGCCCTCCGCATTCAGCTCGGTCGCCCAGGAGCGACTGTCCGGCCACGCCTGTTTCTGGCTACGACATGGCCAACGGAGCGGATGCAGACGCATTGCGCAACGCACGCTCGGACGCCACCGGCCGACGAGCCGGCCTGTCGGCGAGGGCTCGACTGATTGAACATTGAGGACAAGGAAGCAACTTCCTGTACGTTGGACGCGATTGCCCCGTCGCGGAGGATAGTTGATCGCTACGTAAACGAGCTCGACGCGAAAGGATCAGCGTTGACTGATCATCATAACAATGTTAACGGCAGCTCAATCGATGCAGTAGTACAAGCGGGCACCGTCACCGGCGGACTGCACATTCACAGCTCCCCCAGCGCGCGGCCAGTGCCTCGACAGCTACCGGCGGCACCGAGGGTGTTTGCCGGCCGAGCCAACGAGTTGGCCAAACTTAACCACATGTTGGACTACGAGTCACAGCACTCGGCGCCGACGATGGTGATCTCAGCGATCGGCGGAGCTGGCGGAATTGGCAAGACTTGGCTTGCCTTGCGCTGGGCCCACCAGAACTTAAACCGATTTCCAGACGGTCAGCTCCACGTCAATCTGCATGGATTCAACCCACGCGGACGCGCGGTTTCTACAGCGATTGCGGTGCGGGGATTTCTCGACGCGCTTGGGGTCAGACCGGCCGAGATCCCCCTGGACACCGACGCGCAAACAGCTCTCTACCGAAGCCTTGTTTCAGGAAGAAGAATGCTAATTTTTCTGGACAACGCGGCCAGCACCGCCCAGGTTGAACCCCTCCTCCCTGGTAGCCCTGCCTGCACAGTGTTGGTCACCAGCCGCAATCAGCTGCCCGGCTTGATCAGCTGCCACGGCGCTCGTCACTTACGTGTTGACACTCTATCCGCCGACGAGGCACGCGCATTACTGGATGCCCAAATCGGTCCAGAGCGAGTCGCCACCGAATCCGTCGCCGTCGACGCAATCCTCGAATTTTGCAACGGCTTCCCGCTAGCTTTGAGTATCGTATCCGGCCAAGCTTCTACTCGTCCAGATCTATCCCTTACTTCCCTAGTCGATGAACTCTGCGAACTTCGACTGGACGCGCTGACAAATGAGGACTGCACCGCAAGTTTTCCAGAAGTAATGTCATGGTCGTACCGCTCCCTTACTGGCGCGCAGGCAAATATATTCGCTTTGCTTGGAATCGCGCCCGGCCCAGACATCAGCCTGTCAGCCGCAGCAGCTCTCGCAGGAATCAGCTCGGCCAAGGCGAGGATACTGTTGCGTTCATTACAACATTTATCACTGCTAAGTCAAACGGCATCAGGCCAATATCGCATGCATGACCTCGTGCGTCTTTACGCTGCCAGCAAGACGGCCCCACAGGAAAACACAATGGTCGCTTTGCGCAGAATAACCGACTTCTACCTCCATACCGCCCACGGCGGCGATCAACTTCTTGATCCACATCGCCCAGCCATCCAACTTGATCCGCCAGCGCCGGAATGCTACCCGGTGAAATTAAAGAACTTATCAGCAGCGATAACTTGGCTTGAGTCCGAACACGCTTGCCTGCTCGCAACACAGCAATCAATCATCTCTCACGGTTGGTATCATGCCACGTGGCAGTTCGCATGGGTTTTGGATACTTTCCATTACCGCAAGGTTCGATCAAGCGATCGTATTAACATGTGGCAAATTGGCCTTGAAGCCACTTTAAGACAGGAGGACATATCAACCCAGGCTTTGGCTCAACGCTGCCTCGGTGACGCCTATGCGGTACGACAACAGATCACTAAAGCAGTGGACCATATCGAAGAGTCTTTGACTTTGGCAAATTCCATCAACGATGTCAATAATCAAGCTCATGCCCACCTGGCGCTCACCTGGACATTCGAAATGGGCGGAGCATGGCAGAAGGGTTTCGAGCACGCCACCCACGCACTAAAACTTTTTCGAAGTCTCGACTCTCCAGCTTGGGAAGCTCGAACACTTGCCGAACTTGGACTGTGCGTTCGCGAACTCGGCGAAATAAACGAAGCTTACAATTATTGCAAGGCCGCACTCATGTTACATGATGATTGCCAAGACCTTAACGGGGAAGCGTACACCTTGGGAATACTTGGCAATATCGCCTTTGAGGTAGGCCACAATGAACAGGCGGCCGGATACTTCAGAAATTCACTAACACTGCATCGGAAGCTTGCGAATACTTTTCTTGTAGCGCCGACCTTATATGGACATGGGCGTACCTTGTTAGCTCTTGGCCGTATCGATGAAGCTCGCGAATCGTGGCAAGAGGCTGTCGTTGAATTCAGGGCGCAGAATCGAATTCGCATGACCGAACGTGTCATGCGAGACCTCGACGATTTGAGTAGGATCGACCACAGACCATCGACCTCCGGCTCCGCGCATCCGGTTAGACCTTCACACTTTGCCGATTTGGAGTGAAAGGAAACTTGAAGCACCAAGCCTTCTTACAGGATGCGTCCGGTTCCTGTCTCCACAATGCCACGTTGATCCGGGAGGCAACCACGGGCTCCTCCCTCCTCGGACTCGACACCGGCGACTTGGATGTCGTGTCTTCGGCTGGCAAGGGCTGCTCACTGCCGACGTGGCACCTCCAGACGCCGCACCACCACATCGAGACAGTGACCATCATTGGCTGCTCATGGCCCTCGCCGATGAATCCCTCCTCCGACCCGGACCTTCGATCATCGCGTTGGCTCAAGCGAGCAGCTGCTGCGACAGCCGCCGGAAAGCATGTACTGACCAACGCACTCTCATGCCGCTGACCGCATAGCTACGCAGCGATCACATCACTGAGGTCTGGCTGGTCTGCCGATGAGCACAAACCGACGCCGGTTGGACCCGCGCAAGGCAGGATCAGGCGGTCACGGCTCCGGGTTCGGGCCCGACGGACGCCACCAACCCGGCGCCTGACCGGCGTTTGCTGCAGGAGAGAGGGCGTACATGGTCGGGGACCGGCGCACCGGCTGCGGCAGCCTCGACGTACGCCTTGGCGCCTTGCGCTCCGAGGTCGGGTGCGGACGCCCGCACAAGCCGGAGTGTGTCAAGGCGCTGACCGGAGTCGAGCAGGTCTCTGACCCGAGACCGCAGGAGGTCATGGCGTTCGAGCCCGCGAACCTGCTCCACCTGGAGCTCAGTCCCCCAGAACCGCCCTCGAACGCACGCTCATGCCGCCGAGCGTCACTACGCTCCCCCGATCCAAAAGAGGGCGAGATCGACGTCACGGGCCAGCCAGCTGTCATCGTGTCGGTGAGCCAAGACGAGCAGTTCATCGATCAGCTGCATGTAGCGCCCATATCGACCGGGCGACGAGGACAGGGTCTCGCCTAGCAGTTCCAAGCCACGATGGGCTCGTCTGTCGTATACGGCCATGCGGCGCGGGGCGGCGGCGACCAGCACCGCGGAGGCGAGAGCGTCTCCTGTGGCGAATCCCGGAAGCGAAGCCAACAGTCGGCGCCCCTCGCTCGCTGCGGCCGGTGCCGACACATGAGGGTCGCGGACTGCGCCCAAGACCCGCGCTGTAGTGGCGCGTACCTCGACATCCGGCACGCTCATCAGTCGGCGCGCCCATGGGGTGTCTGCGCGAAGTCGCTTCCACAGGAGAAGCGCACCAATGTCTGATTTGCCGATACTTCCCTCGGACCGAACACGCTCCGCCACCTCGAGCAGCACCTCGTCGTAGGCGGACGCCACCTGCTGCTCGTACGCGGTGCGCGCCGTAGTCAGCTGTACCCACCTCTGGTCACTAGCGCCATCAACTTCAGTCACATCGACAGCATGCTGGACCGCACCCAGCAGTTCGACAGCCCAGACCCAATCGGAATCCACGTCACCGGCCTACGTCTCCTCGCCCCGGCAACGGCGACGCGACCCCTCACCGCCGCCCGCGGACCGGAACTCCGCCCAAGTCCGATCTCGGAGGCCCCGGTCGGCTACTGCGGGCGTGCCGGGAAGTCGGCGAGGAACGTCGCGGGCACAGCACGCGGACGGCGGGGGCCCCAGCCCCCGCCGGCGAACAGGACGACGCACGAGCGGCCCGTGCCACCGACCCACCCGGACTGCGTGCGATCGAACGCCGACTGCGGAGGGCGGTGCCAGAAGCTGGCCCCACCCCGCAAGCGAGCACCTTCGCCGTTGCCGTACCGAACGACGTAGTCGAGCTTCCGCTCGGGATCGACCGATGGCCCGGGGACCGCCGCGAGGGCGGCGGCGAGGACCCCTGCCGGTTCGCTCGCGATCACTGCCTGGACCGTCACGGCTCGCCAGCCGGTGCGCCGGACCGACTCGTAGCGCATCCACCACAGCACCGCCCCCGGCACAAAGCACACCGACGCCGCGATCACCACAAACGCAACGACCGGCAAGATGCCGCTGCTGTCCGAAATCAGGAGGATCACCAGCGCGACCACCCAGGCCAGGCCGCACGCCGTCGCCCTCAGTGCGACCGCCCCCACCCGCTCCAGCTCGCGAGCCAGTTCCGCCTCCATTCACGCCAGCGTACCGACCTCGCCGAGGTGAAAGCCGCCACGAAATTCCCGGCCCAACAGCCGGACGGCCGCCGTCAGCGTACCGTCGTACCCGGTCCTCTCCAGGTGCCGCAGCGGGTACTGCGTCCCTAGAACAACGTCGCGGGCTCCACCGGCTCCGGCTCCGGCAGCGCCGCGACACCAGGCACCAACGCCCGCACCTCATCATGGAACCGACGCGCCAACTCCCGCGCCTCGTTGTTGTCCGGCGTGTGGACGAACACCGTCGGCGAGCGGCCCTCGCGCAGCCACTCCGCCACCACCTCCGTCCACGGCTGCCACCCCTCGACCGTCTCCGCCACCGCGTCGCGGCCCAGGTAACGGACGATCGGACGGTCGGTCAGCGCACGCGTCCGGCGGGGCAGGCGCGGCTTCTTCGCCCATGCCTCCTGCTCCGCCTCGCTGACCGGCGGGCTCCGGAAGAACGCCGTCGTGTCGAACGGGACCCACTCCGCGTCCGCCACCCCGAGGGCCCGCTCCAGCAGCGCTGTCGACGCCGCCTCGGTGAAGAACTCCGGGTGCCGCACCTCCACCGCACGCCTCAGACCGGGCGGCAAGCGGCGCAGGAACCGGACCAGTGCCTCGACGTCCGCGGGGGCGAACGAGCCCGGGAGCTGGGTCCACAACACCGCCCGGTCGGCGAGTGGCTCGATCGCGTCCAGGAACGCCCGCATCTCCGTCTCGACTCCGGCGAACCGGCGCTCGTGGGTGACCAGCTTGGGCAGCTTGACCACGAACCGGAAGTCCGGGCCGGTCTGCTGCGCCCACGTCTCGACGGTCGCCCGAGCCGGGGTCGCGTAGAACGTCGTGTTGCCTTCGACCGCGTTGCACCAGCCGGCGTAGGCGCGCAGCCGCTCGCGGGCCGGCACCGAGGGCGGCAACGGCCACGCCTTGTGGGTCCACATCGCGCACCCGACGTGCAGGGTCATGCGGAAAACCTACCGGGTCGGCACATCGGGATCGACCAGGCCGAGCAGCCACGCGCTCCACGCCGTGTCGGCGCGCTGCTCCGGCAACTCCAGCGCCATGGACACCGTCTGGACGAGGCCCGTCGCGAAGAACGTCCGCACCCGCAACGCATCCGCGCCCGTCAGCCGCGCGATCGTCGCCATCAACGCCAGGTGCCGGCGGCGGACCGCCTCCCGGACCGGCTCGTCCGCCGACGCCGCGTAGCCCTGCAGCACCACCAGGCCGACCGTCGGATCGCTCTGCAGGAGCCGCACATACGCCACGCCAAGTGCGGACAACGTCGGCTCGGCGCCGGCGAAGGCCGCTTCGATGCGGTCGTACGCCGCGTGCAGCACCTCGAGGAACAGCTTTCTCTTGGAGCCGAACATCTGCACGATCCGCGGGTGCGAAATCCCGGCCCGGCCGGCGATGGCCTCCAAGCGGGTGCCCGCCAGGCCGTTCGCGGCGAACTCGGCGTCGGCCGCCTCGATGATGCCCGCCCGGCGGGCCGCGGCGGGCAGCCGGGCCGGGCTCGCGTCACTCACCGAGCTGGCTCAGCACGAACTTGTTGTCGTACAGGCAGCGGTACGCGTGGATCAGCCCATCGTCGCCCAGTTCCAGCCGGTCGTCGCCGTGGAACTCGACGACCTTGCCGGTCTTGGCGAACGTCCCGGTGAAGCGCCACGCGACGAGCACCGCGCGGCGGGTCACCTCGGTGTAGAGCCCCACGCGCGCGAACGAGTAGTCCGGGTAGGCGCGCGCCATGCGCGTCACGAACCGGCGGATCGACTCCGGCCCGTGGGTGGTGTGCCCCAGCGCGGGTTCGTCGTAGACGAGGTCGTCCGCGCACAGCGCGGCGACCGCGTCGGCGTCGTGGCCGTTCCACGCCTTCTCCCACTGGGCGCTCAGCGCCTCGGCCTCGTCGGCCGTGAACGTCGTCATGCGTTCTAACTTACAAGTAAGTAAGAGCGCAGGACAAGACATCACATGTCTCCTCATCGAAACTGGTGAATCAGTCATCGTTACGCAACAACGATGCCTCCTTAGCACACATACATCATATGACTGTTAGACTGATTCCGTAGACGAGGAGGGCCATGGCGAAGTCGCTGACCGACGAAGCGATCGACCGGATCCGGGAGTTCGTCCGGTCCGGCCGGTTCCCGGCGGGCGCCAAGCTGCCCCCCGAACACGAACTGGCCACCGAGCTGGGGATCTCCCGCAGCCCCACGCGGGAGGCCGTGAAGGCGCTCGCGCTGGCCCGGGTGCTCGAAGTCCGCCGCGGCGACGGCACGTACGTCACCAGCCTCGCGCCGAGCCTGCTCCTCGAAGGCCTCGGCAACGCGGTCGCGCTCATGCAGGGCGGCAGCGTCCTCGAGCTCACCGAGGTGCGCCGGCTCCTCGAGCCCGCGGCCACCGGCCTGGCCGCCACCCGGATCACCGACGCGCAGCTGCGCACCGTCGGCGAGCTGCTCGACGCCATGCACGAAGCGGTCGAGGACGTCGAGCGCCTCACCGTCCTCGACGCCGCCTTCCACCGGGCCGTCGTCACCGCCACCGGCAACGAGACCCTCACCGCGCTGCTGGACGGGATCTCCTCCCGCACCCTGCGCGCGCGAGTCTGGCGCGGCACCGTCGAACGCGGCGCGACGCACGTGACGCTGTCGCAGCACAAGGCCATCTACGACGCGCTCGCCGACCGCGACCCCGCGGTGGCCACCGCCGCCGCGCTGATGCACGTCGACACGTCCGAACGCTGGCTGCGCGCGCACCTGGCCGAGGTCCGGGAGCTCGACGGCGGCGCGCCGTGACCGGAGCCCGGTCACGGCGCCCGGGAACCCGTCAGGCAACGGAGACCGACCAGCGGAGGTTGGGACTGCCGTCGTCGTTCCACACCTTCAACGGCGAACCCGACGGCACGTTCCCGCCGCCGTCGAGCACGAGCCCGGTGACCCGGTTGGCGAGCACGAACACGCCGCCGCCGGTGTCGGTGACCGACCACTGCTGGCTCGCCGCGCCGGTGTAGGCCGACTGCACCGGGTTGCCGCCCGCGGTGGTCGCCCCGGCCCCGTCGATCACCAAGCCGTTGGTGCGGTTGGTGAGCTTGACGAACCCCTCGCCGACGTCCTCGATCCCGAACTGCAGGTTCGGGCTGTCGTCCGGGGTCCAGATCTTCAGCTTGCTGCCCGCCGCGACCGCTCCCCCGCCGTCCACGGCCAGGCCGTTGGTGACGTTGACGATTCGGAACCACCGGGCGGGGTCGAACGCGACGCGCAGCGAGACGATGGCGGACGGCGGCACGTCCGGGGTGGCCACGGCGAACCGGCTCGGCGTCCCGGTGAAGTCGTCGGCCGGGTAGCCGAGGGCCTGGTAGCCGTCCCCGGGCCAGATCGCGGAAATCGGCGCGGCCAGCGCGCTCTTCAATCGGGCCGCGGGGTAGCTGCCGACCCCCAGTGTCGCGCTCGCCCCGCCGTAGTTCCGGTCGGCGAACACCTTGGCGCCGGACGCGGGACCCACCACCGGGATCTTGCCCGCGAACGTCAGCTTCAGCACGTACGCGGGCGAGTCGTACGGCTTCGCCGGCAGCGTGACGCGCAGGGCACCGGCGTCCTGCGAGTACTTCAGCGCACCGGGAGCGCCGAGCAGTTCGACGCGCCGCAGGCTGCTCAGGTCGATCCGCTTGCCGGACAGCGTGGTGAGCTCCGCGGTGGCGCCGGGCCAGGCCAGCACGGTCGCGTACAGCACCCGGCTCGCCTTGTCGCGGGTGAACCGGAAGTCCTTGGCCGTGCCCACCTTCGGCGAGACGAACGAGCCGCCGCCCATCTTGGTCGGGCCCTCGCCGTAGACGTCCCAGACGCGCGTCGAGTAGATCGACTCGCCGACGCGGCCGAGGTAGGTCCCGAAGTCGGCGAGCACCGCCCGCTGTTCGGCGGGGATGGTGCCTTCGAGCGTCGGGGAGATGTTGAGCAGCATGTTGCCGCCCTTGCTGACCCGGTCGATCAGCGCGTGGATCATCTGCGTGCTCGAGTAGTAGCCGATGCCCTGGGTGTAGCTCCAGCTGCTGCTGGAAATCGCATCGTCGGTGAGCCAGTACGGCGTGACGATGTCGGCCGGCCCGCCGCGCTCGTAGTCCGCGACCTCGCCGCTGGTGTTGAACCCGTGGTCGAAGTGCTTGAACGTCGAGACGACGTCCTTGCCCCACTTCTGCGCCTGGTTGTAGTAGTAGGCCAGGAATTCGAGGCGCTGCCGCTCCCCCACCGCGCACGGGCCGCTGTTGATGCAGTAGCCCGGCGAGTTCAGCGAGAAGTCCTGCCAGAGGACGTCGGGCTTCGCGCGGTCGATCACCTCTTTGAGCTTGGCCAGCCAGAGCGCGTCCTCCTCGGCGCGCGGCAGCTGGCCGTACAGCTTGCGCAGGGTCGGGGTGTTCTGCGGCGGGGCGAAGTCGTAGAAGCCGTTGTAGTTGAACGCGTGGTGCATCGCGACCAGCAGCTTCAGGCCCTGCCCGCGGATCGCGTCGGAGAACAGCTTCAGCAGGTTCAGCCGCGGCCCGCGCGCCACCGAGTTCCACTCGTTGACCCTGCTGTCCCACATCGAAAACCCGTCGTGGTGCTCGGCGACCGGCCCGGCGAACTTCGCCCCGGACGCCTTGACCACCCGCGCCCACTCCTCCGGGTCGAACTGCCCGCCCCGGGAGACCGGTTTCGGGGCGAACTGCACGTGGTTGCCGGCGGTGTCGGTGCCGCCGTCGATGAACCGGTCGTAGCCCCACACCGCCGGGTCGCCGTAGGTCGCCTTGTGGTGTTTGTTCTCGCCGCTGTCCGGGATGTACATGTTCCGGCCGTACCACTCGCTGCCGTACTCCGGTGTGGTGAAGGCGCCCCAGTGCCAGTAGATGCCGAACTTGGCGTCCTGGAACCACTCCGGCGCGGGCGGGTGCCGGTCGACCGACGGCCAGGCCGGCTCGTAGCACCGAGCGGCGGCCGCTGCCGGACCGGCCAGCGCGGGCGGGACGGCGGCCGCGGCGAGCCCGGCGGCCGCGAGGGCACCGAACTGCCGGCGCGACAACGGATTCTGGGCAGGGGGCGTCATGGCACTCTCCAGGGGTGACGGGGAGTTAACAGGAAACCAATCGGGACAACAGCTCCGGCGGGACCTCGCGGCGGAAGGCGGCGAGGTTCGCCCGCACCTGTCCGGCGCTCGTGGCGCCGACCAGGACGGAGGTGACGGCCGGGTGCGCGGCGGCGAACGCGAGCGCGCACGCGGCCAGGTCGTACCCCGCCGACGCGGCGACGTCGCGCATGCGCTGCGCGCGGCCCAGCAGGTCGGCCGGCGCCGGGGCGTAGTCGAACCAGGCACCCGGCCGGGGGTCGATGAGCAGACCGGAGTTGAACACCCCGCCGAGCACGACGTCCACCCCGCGTTCGCCGCAGAGGTCGAGCAGGCGCTCACCACCGCGGTCGAGCAAGGTGTACCGGCCGGCGAGCAGGACGACGTCGACGTCGAGCCGTTCGACGAACCGGGCGGGCATCTGCCACTGGTTCATCCCGACGCCGATCGCGGAGACCACGCCTTCGTCGCGCAGCCGGCACAGTTCCGGCCACGCCTCGGTCGCGGCCTGCTCCTCGTGGTCGTCGGGGTCGTGCAGGTAGACGACGTCGACGCGGTCGCGGCCCAGGCGGTCGAGACTGCCCTCGAGCCCCCGGCGGACGGCGTCCGCGGAGAAGTCGAAGCGGCAGCCACCGTCGATGAGCGTCCGGCCCACCTTCGTCGACACCACGAACGGGCCCGCGGGAAGCGCCCGGCCGAGCCGGCGCTCGGCCAGCCCGAAGCCGTAGTACGGCGCGGTGTCGAAGGAACGCACCCCGGCGCCGGCCGCCGCGGTGACGATCTCCGCGGCGGCTTCGGCGCCGACCTCCCCGAAGACGTTGCCCAGGCCCGCGGTGCCCAGGCCGAGGTCCGCCATCAGGTCTGCCGCTTGCCGCTGGTGATGCGGGACATCACCAGCGCGATGAGGATGATCGCGCCGTTGAGCGCACCGATCCACTGGGCGGGCACGCCGGCCAGGGTCAGCACGTTCTGGATCATGTACAGCAGCAGGATGCCGGTGAACGCGCCGAAGAGCGTGCCGCGGCCGCCGTTCAGGCTCACGCCGCCGATCACCGCGGCGGCGAACACCGTGAAGATGTAGCCGTTGCCCTGCGCCGCGGCCACCGACGCCAGCCGGCCCGAGAGCAGCAGCCCGCCGAGCGCGGCCAGCACGCTGGCGCCGATCAGGACGATCCACACGATCCGGTCGGTCCGGATGCCCGCGGCCTTCGCCGCGTCCTCGTTCCCGCCGATCGCGTAGAGGCTGCGGCCGAACCGGGTGTAGCCGAGCAGGACGATCCCGCCCGCGAACAGCAGGACGCAGATCCAGATCGACGCCGGGATCCCGGCCCACAGCGTCGTCCCGAGGTAGAGCATCGAGTCGGACATGCCGAAGAACGTCTGGCCGCCGGAGATCCCGGTGAGCAGGCCGCGCAGCACGATCAGCATGCCGAGGGTGACGACGAACCCGCTCAGCCCGAACCGGACGATCAGCAGGGCGTTGAGGGCACCGACCACGACCCCGACGAGGAGCACGATGGGGACCCCGGTCCAGGACGGCAGCAGCCCGAGCGAATGACCGCCGGTGATCGTCAGCCAGGCCGCCACGCCGGGCGCGAGCCCGAACGTCGATTCCAGCGAGAGGTCCATCTTGCCGACGACCAGGACCATCGTCTGGGCGAGCACCAGCAGGGCGATCTCGGACATCGTCTGCAGGATGTTGATCACGTTGTCGTACTGGAGGAACACCGGGTTCACCAGCTGGCCGACGACGGCGATCGCGATGATCCCGGGCACCAGCGCGAAGTCGCGCAGGCGGGCCAGGGCGATGCGCCGGGGCGCGGCGGCCGGTCCGGTCCGCGGCGGGGCGCCCACCGCGGCGGGGCTTTCAGGCATCGAGGTCGACTCCTTCCATGGCGGCCACGACCTCGCGGTCCTGCCAGCCTGCGGGCATTTCGGTGGTGAGCCGGCCGTGCACCACGACCAGCAGCCGGTCGCACAGGCGCAGGTCGTCGAGTTCGTCCGAGGCGATCAGCACCGCGGTGCCCGCCGCGGCGGCCTCCGCGACCTTGCCCAGGAGGAACTCCTTCGACCGGACGTCGACCCCGGCGGTGGGCGTGATCAGCACCAGCAGCCGGGGGTCGCCCGCTAGGGCACGGGCCATCACGACCTTCTGCTGGTTGCCTCCGGACAGCGCGGACACCGGCAGCTCCGGGCCCGGCGTCTTCACCGCCAGCCGGTCGATCATCTTCCCGGCGAGCCGGTCACGCAGGCCCGACCGGACGAAGATGCCGGGACCGAGCCGGTCCATGACGCTCATCGTCGTGTTGTCCGCAATGGACATCTCCGGCACGAAACCCTGGTGGTGCCGGTCTTCCGGGACGAATCCGACCCCGGCGGCCAGCGCGGACGGGACGTCGCCGGGCCGCGGCCGCCGGTCGGTGACGAAGACCGTGCCGGACGTGGGTTTGCGCAGCCCGGCCAGTGCCTCGGCCAGCTCGGTCTTGCCGCTGCCCCCCGACCCGGCCAGCCCGACGATCTCGCCCGGGGCGACGTCGAACGACACGTCCTCGAAGAACGGGGCGAGGCTCAGGTCGTCCACGCGGAGGACGGGTTCGTCGCCGTGCCGGACCGAGGACGCGCGTTCCTGCACCGTGACCGCGTTCTCGCCGGTCATCGCCGCGACGAGGTCGGCCTTCGGCAGCTCGGCGACCGGCGCGGTGAGGACGTGCCGGGCGTCCCGGTACACCGTCACCGTGTCGCAGATTTCGTAGACCTCCTGCAGGTGGTGGCTGATGAACAGGAAGGTGACGCCTTGCCGCTGCAGCTCGGCGACGTGCCCGAACAGCCGGGTGATGGCGGCCCCGTCGAGCTGCGCGGTCGGCTCGTCGAGGATGACGAACCGGGCGCCGAACGACAGGGCCCGCGCGATCTCCACGAACTGCCGCTGCTCCACGCTCAGCTCCCGGGCCGGCCGGTGCACGTCGACGTCCACCGACCAGCGTTCCAGCAGCTCGGCGGCCGAGCGGCGCAGCGCGGCCCAGCGGACGAACCCGCCGCGGGTCTCCTGCCGGTTGAGGAACAGGTTCTCCGCCACCGACAGCTCGGGGATGATCGTCGACCGCTGGTACACGCAGGCCACCCGGGACCGCCAGGCGTCCCGGTCGGCCAGGGCCGGGGCCGGCTCCCCGTCCAGCCGCACGGTCCCGGCATCCGGCTCGGTCAGTCCGGTGAGGACGGACACCAGGGTCGACTTGCCGGCCCCGTTGCGGCCGACCAGCGCGTGCGTCTGTCCGGGTAGGACGGTCAGGTCGGCGTGGTCGAGCGCCACGGTGGCGCCGTAGCGCTTGACCACCCCGTGCGCCTCGACGACCGGCACGGTGCTCATGTTCGCTTCCTCTCGCCAACCGGATCAGCTCTTGCTGTTGCCCCACAGGGACTGGTCGTCGACCTTGACGCTGCTCACCGGCCCGAAGGTGGCACCGTCCGCGGTGACCAGCGGTGCGGCCAGCTGGTCCTCCATCAGGCCCTCGCGGACCTGGATGATGGTGCTGTCGTGGTCGGTCTTGCCCGCGGCCGGCGTCTTCCCGTCGATGGCGTCCTTGACGTACTGCAGGGCGTACTTGGCGAACAGGTCCGCGGGCTGGGACACGGTCGCGTCCATTTCGCCGGCCCGGATCTTGGCGAGCTCCTCGGGGATACCGTCGTTGGACACGATGAACACGTGCTTCGGGTCGCTCGCCGGGACCGCCAGGCCACGCTGCTTCAGCAGCTGCAGCGTGCCGGACAGGGCGAAGCTGGACTGCATGTAGACGCCCTTGATGTCCGGGTTCGCGGTCAGCCGGGTCTGCAGCTTCTGGGCGGCGGTGTTGGCGTCCCAGTTCGTCGCCTCGCCGAACACCGTGATGCCCGGGAAGTTCTTCTTCATGCAGTCGTTGAAGGCTTCGGTGCGGTCGCGGCCGTTGATCGAGGCGAGGTCGCCCTGCAGCATCACGACCTTGCCCTGGCCGCCGAGCTTGGTGCCGAGGAACTGGCAGGCCTTCTCGCCGTACGCGCGGTTGTCGGCCCGCACGACCATGTAGACGTTGCCGTGGTCGGGCCGGGTGTCGACGGAGACGACCGGGATCTTCTTGGTCGCGAGCTGCTGCAGGGTCGGGATGATCGCCGCGGTGTCCTGCGGGGCCATCACCACGCCCTTGACGCCCTGGCTGATCATCGTCTGCACGTTGGCCGTCAGGTTGGCGACGTCGTTCTGCGAGTTGGTGGTCTTGAGGTCGAGCCCGAACTGCCCGGCGAACTGGGGCACGTACTTGATGTAGGCGTTCCAGAAGTCGGTGTCCGAGCGGGGGTAGTCGACGCCGACGACGGTCTTGCCGCCCGAAGCGGCGGTCGTGCCGCCGCCGCTGCAGCCGGCCAGTGCGGCCGCGGTCAGGACGCCGGCGGTGACGACGACGGCGGCGCGCAGGTGCGGGAACTTCATGACCTCTCCTCGTTGACAGGTTTCGGGCGGAGACGGAGGCCGGACATCCCGCCGTCCACGGCGAGATCGGTGCCGGTGGTGGCGCCGGACTGCGGGCCGGCCAGGTAGCAGATCGCCGCGGCGACCTCGTCGGCGGTGACGAGCCGGCCGGTGGGCTGGCGCGCGGCGAGCGCCGCCAGCTCGGCCTCGGGATCGTCGGCTTGCGAGAGCAGCCGGTCGATCCACGGGGTGTGCGCGGTGCCGGGGTTGACGCAGCACACGCGGATGCCTTCGGCCAGGTGGTCGGCGGCCATCGCGCGGGTGAGCGCGAGGACCGCGCCCTTCGTGGCGCTGTAGAGCGCTCGTTGCGGCAGCCCGGCGGTGGCCGCGATCGAGCAGGTGTTCACGATCGCCGCCGCGGCCGACTCCCGCAGGTGCGGCAGCGCCGCGCGGGTCACTCGCACCATGCCCACGACGTTGACGTCGAAGACGCGGTGCCACTCGGCGTCGTCGTTGTCGGAGACCGTGCCCTGCGCCCCGATCCCGGCGTTGTTGACCAGGACGTCCAGGCCGCCGAGGTGCTCGACCGCGGCGGCGACCGCGGCCCGGACCGAGCCGTCGTCCGAGACGTCGGCCCGCACCCCCGTCAACGGTTCCCCGACCCGGTCGTTGAGGTCGAGGCAGACGACCCGGGCGCCGCGCCCGGCCAGCATCCGCGCGGTGGCGAGCCCGATCCCGGACGCGCCGCCGGTCACGACCGCCCGGACGCCGTCGAACTCCCCGCCGCTCACGCGACCACCACCGCGTCCCGCTGCCAGACCGGGCCGTCGGGGAACCGGTACTGCGCCACGGATTCCGCGTGCAGCCGCGCCCCGAGACCCGGCTCGCGCGGGGCCAGGTAGCGGCCGCGCTCGATCCGCACCGGGTCGACGAAGTGCTCGTGCAGGTGGTCCACGTACTCGATGACCCGGTCCTGCTGGGTCCCGCTCACCGCGACGAAGTCGAACATCGACAGGTGCTGGACCATTTCGCACAGCCCGACCCCGCCGGCGTGCGGACACACCGGGACGCCGAACTTCGCGGCCAGCAACAGGATCGCGATGTTCTCGGTGACCCCGGCGACCCGGCTGGCGTCGAGCTGGAGGACGTCGATCGCCTCCGCCTGCAGCAGCTGCTTGAACATCACCGCGTTGTGTGTGTGCTCGCCGGTGGCCACCTTGATCGGCGCGACGGCCCGGCGGATGGCCGCGTGGCCGAGCACGTCGTCGGGCGAGGTCGGCTCCTCGATCCAGTACGGGTCGAACTCGGCGAGCGGGCGCAGCCATTCGATGGCCTGCCCGACGCCCCAGGCCTGGTTGGCGTCGATGGCGATCCGGACGTCCGGGCCGACGACGTCCCGCGCGAGCCGCAGCCGGCGGACGTCTTCGTCGAGGTCGGCCCCGACCTTGAGCTTGATCTGGGTGAAGCCGTCCTCGACCGCCTCCTTGGAGAGGGCCGCCAGCTTCTCCGGCGAGTACCCGAGCCAGCCGGGAGTCGTGGTGTAGGCGGGAAAACCGGACTCCAGGAGTTCGGCCTGGCGGGCCGCGCGGCCGGGTTCGGCGCGGCGGAGGATGTCGAGGGCTTCGTCGCGGGTCAGGGCGTCCTGGAGGTACCGGAAGTCGACGAGACCGACCAGCTCTTCCGGGGGCATCTCGGCGAGCAGGCGCCAGACCGGCTTGCCTTCGCGGCGGGCGCGCAGATCCCAGGCCGCGTTGACGATCGCGGCGGCGGCCATGTGGATCGCGCCCTTGTCCGGGCCCAGCCACCGCAGCTGGCTGTCCCCGGTGAGCCGGCGGGAGAACACGCCGAGGTCGGCGAGCGCGTCGGCCACCGGCATCCCGATGACCAGGGGCACGAGCGCCCGGACCGCGGCGACCTCGACGTCGTTGCCGCGGCCGACGGTGAAGGCGAGCCCGTAGCCCTCGTCGCCGGCACTCGTGCGGATGGTCACGTACGCCGCCGAATAGTCGGGTTCCGGGTTCATCGCGTCGGACCCGTCCAGGCTCAGCGAAGTCGGGAAGCGCACGTCCACGGCGTCGATGGCGCTGATCACTTCGGCCAACGGGGCCACCTCTCCTTCGGGGCAGACAACATATGTATGGCTACGCGTCGGCTCACGGAATGTCCAGAGTCGATCCGTAACACGGCAATAACTTGGACTCTGAGTAGTTACTGACTACTTTCCGCACTTTTACATATGATGACTGGCCGAAGCTTTGAACAAGACATCATATGTCTGCTACCGTCCCCGGCCATGCGCTTCCAACGCCTCGGCGACCCCGGCCGCGAGATCCCCGTCGTCCTCGACGCAACCGGTGCGGCGCGGGACCTGCGTGCGCTGACCCCGGACGTCGACGGCGCCTTCTTCGCCGCCGACGGCGTCGCCCGGGCCCGGACGGCGTTGCGCGAAGGCACACTGCCGCTCCTGGATTCGGCGGGCCTGCGCATCGGCGCCCCGGTGGCCCGGCCCGGCCTGCTCGTCTGCATCGGGCTGAACTACTCCGACCACGCCGCGGAAACCGGGGCCGAACCGCCCGCGGAGCCGGTGGTGTTCCTCAAGGCCACCAACACGATCGTCGGCCCGGACGACTCCGTGCTCATCCCGCGCACCAGCACGCGCACCGACTACGAGGTCGAACTCGCCGTCGTGCTCGGCGGGCGCGCGCGGTACCTGTCGTCGCCGGAGGAAGCCGACGCGGTCATCGCCGGGTACGCCGTCTCGAACGACGTCAGCGAACGCGAGTTCCAGCACGAACGCGGCGGCCAGTGGACCAAGGGCAAGTCCTGCGAGACGTTCAACCCGCTCGGCCCGTGGCTGGTCACCCCGGACGAGGCCGGCGACCCGCAGGACCTCGCCCTGCGGCTGGGCGTCAACGGGCAGCCGCGCCAGGACGGCACCACGAAGAACATGCTCTTCGACGTCCGCCACCTCGTCTGGTACCTCAGCCAGTTCATGGTGCTCGAACCGGGCGACGTCGTGAACACCGGCACGCCGGCCGGAGTCGCCTTCGGTGCCAACGACTTCCCCTATCTGTCCGAAGGGGACGAAGTCACCGTGGAGATCGACGGCCTCGGCCGCCAGCACCACCGGATCGGCCGGGCGTGACCGGCCGGCGCGTCGACGCGCACCACCACCTGTGGCAGACCTCCGTCCGCCGGCACGCGTGGCTGGACGGCGACGGCACCGCGGCCCTCCGCCGCGACTTCACCCCGGCGGACCTGCGCGCGGCCGCCGCGGGGATCGACGCGACCGTGCTCGTCCAGGTCCTGCCGGATCTCGAGGAGTCGGTCGAATTCCTCGCGATCGCGGCCGCGGAGCCGCTCATCGCCGGCGTGGTCGGCTGGCTCGACCTCACCGATTCGCCCGCTCGGGACCTCGAACGGCTGCGGTCGGCCCCGGGCGGCGAGCTGCTGACCGGTATCCGCCACCTCGTCCAGGCCGAGCCCGACCCGCGCTGGCTCGAACGCGACGACGTCCTGGCCGGGCTGGCGGCGGTGCGGGACGCCGGGCTGGCGTACGACCTGCTCGTGCTGCCCCAGCAGCTCCCGGCGGCCACCGCGGCGGTCCGGGCCCTGCCGGATCTCACCTTCGTCCTGGACCACCTCGCGAAACCGCCGATCGCGAGCGGGGACCTGGAACCCTGGGCGAGCGAGCTGGCCACCCTGGCCCGGGAACCCAACGTCGTCGCCAAGCTGTCCGGTCTGGTGACCGAAGCCGGCCGGCCGTGGCGGGCCGAGGATCTGCGGCCGTACACGGACACCGCGCTCACCGCGTTCGGCCCCGACCGGCTGATGCTCGGGTCCGACTGGCCGGTGTGCCTGCTCGCGGGCACGTACGCGGAGGTCATGGACACGGCCGAGAGCTTGCTCGACGGTTTGACAACGGCCGAGCAGGACGCCGTCCGCGGCGGGACCGCGACCCGCGTGTACGGGCTGGCGTCATGAGAGTCCGGCTCGCCTACGGGGAAACCGGCCTCGACCTGACCATCGACCCGGCGGTCACCACCGTGGTGACGCCGGTGCACCACCCGGTCACCGAGCCCGCGGACGTGCTGCTGCGCCGCGCGTTGCGCGAACCGGTCGCCGGGCCGCCGTTGCGGGAGCGGGTGCGGCCGGGGCAGACGGTCGCGATCTCCGCGTGCGACGGCACCCGGCCGCAGCCGCGCGAACTGATGATCCCCGCCATCCTCGCCGAACTCGACGGCGTCGTCCGCCTCGAGGACGTCGTCATCCTGGTCGCCACCGGCACCCACCGCGGCAACACCGACACCGAGCTGCGCGCGATGTTCGGCGACGAAGTCGTCGACACCGTCCGGATCGTCAACCACGACGCCCGCGACCGCGCGAGCCTCACCTGGCTCGGGCGTCACGGCGACGACGTCCCGGTGTGGCTGAACAGCGAGTGGGCCGCCGCGGACGTGAAGATCACCACCGGGTTCGTCGAACCGCACTTCTTCGCCGGCTTTTCGGGCGGCCCCAAGCTCGTCGCGCCGGGGCTGGCGGCCCTGGAGACCGTGCTGGTGCTGCACGACGCCCGCCGGATCGGGCACGCCAACGCCACCTGGGGCATCACCGAAGGCAACCCCGTGCACGACGACGTCCGCGCGATCGCCGCGGCCACCGGCGTCACCTTCGCCTTCGACGTCATCCTCAACCGCGACAAGGCGGTCATCGGCGCCTTCGGCGGCGACCTCCTCGAAATGCACGCGGCCGCGACCCGCGCCGCCCGCGACGTCGCCATGCGGCCGGTGCCGGCGCCGTTCGACGTCGTGGTGACCACCAACTCCGGCTACCCCCTCGACCAGAACCTCTACCAGGCCGTCAAAGGGATGTCGGCGGCCCACCGGATCACCCGGCCGGGCGGCACGATCGTCTGCGCCGCGGAGTGCCGGGACGGCTTCCCCGACCACGGCTCCTACCGGGAAGTCCTCGCTTCGGCGAGTTCCCCGGCCGCGCTGCTCGCGGAGATCGCGGCCCGCCCGGTGACCGTGCCCGACCAGTGGCAGGTGCAGATCCAGGCGAAGATCCAGGACGACTGCCGGGTCGTGGTGCACACCGACTTCCTGACCGAGGCCGACCTCGCGACGGCCCACCTGACCCGGACCACCGACATCGCGGCGACCGTGGCCGAGGCGCTCGACCGGGCCGGGCCGGGCGCGCGGGCCTGCGTCCTCCCCGAAGGTCCCCTGACCATCCCGTACCTGGCATGAGTGCGGCCGACCTCGGGTTCGCGCGCGTCGACCTCGACCGCGAACGGCGGCAAGGACTTCCGGAAGTCGTGTACGGGCCGGGGAAAACCCCGGCGCAGATCGCGGCCATCGTGCGGACGCTGATCGCGCACAACACGGGTCCGGTGCTGGTGACCCGCGTCGAAGCCGAGCCGGCCGGTGCGGTGCTCGCCGAAGTCCCCGGCGGCCGCTACTCCCCCGGCGCACGGCTCCTGGTCTGGCGCCCGGCCACCGCGACCGCGTTCACCGTCGCGGTGGCCGCGGCCGGGACGTCGGACGGCCCGGTCGCCGAGGAAGCCGCGGAAGTCGCCGCGGCCATCGGCCTCACGGTGCGGACGGTCACCGACGTCGGGGTCGCCGGCATCCACCGCCTGCTCGCCGAGCGCGACCGGCTGCACGAGGCGGACGCGATCATCGTCGTCGCGGGCATGGAGGGCGCGCTGGCTTCGGCCGTCGGCGGGCTGGTCGCCGGCCCCGTGATCGCCGTCCCGACCTCCACCGGGTACGGCGCCGGCCTCGAAGGCGTCACGGCGTTGCTGGCCATGCACGCCTCCTGCGCGGCGGGCATCACCGTCGTCAACATCGACTCCGGGTTCGGCGCGGCGATGGCCGCTTTCCGGCTCGCCCAGGTGCTGCGGAGGACCCGGTGACGATCTGCGTCATCTCGCCGTTCACCGGCTTGGCCGGGGACATGCTGCTGGCCGCCCTGGTCGACGCCGGCGCGCCGCTCGAGCGCATCCGCTCCGCCGTCGCCTCCAGCGGGCTGACCGGGTGGGAGCTGCGCGTCCAGTCCCTGCTCACCCACGGGCTGATGGCGGCCCGCGCGCTCGTCGACGTCACCGACGAGGCCACGAGCCGTTCGGCGGCCGAGCTGATCGCCATGGCCGGGCGGGTCGAGCCCGCGCCGGTCGCGGACCGGGCGGTCGCCGCGGTGCGGGCGATCGCCGAGGTCGAAGGCCGGCTGCACGGGGAAGATCCCCGGCGCGTCCACCTCCACGAACTCGGCGGGCACGACACGCTGGTCGACGTCATCGGCGTCTGCGCCGCACTGGACGCCCTGGAAGTGTCCACTGTGTACTGTGGCGCGCTGCCCCTCGGCACCGGCACCGTCCGCACCGCGCACGGGATCCTCCCCTGCCCCGCCCCCGCGACCGCGGCGCTGCTGGCGGGCGCGCGGACGGTCGGGAGCGACCTCGACGGCGAGACGGTCACGCCCACCGCGGCCGCGCTGCTGAAGGCCGTCGAGGCCCGCTTCGAGCCACCGCCGGAGTCCCGGCTGCTGGCCACCGGCTACGGCGCCGGCACCCGGTCGCTGCCGGACCGGCCGAACATCGCGGTCGTGCACCTCGGCGAGCCGGTCGGCGCCGGGCCCCGCACGCTGGTGGTGCTGGAGACGAACCTCGACGACGTCACCGGCGAAGTGCTCGGGCACGTCGTCGGCGAGCTACTGGCGGCCGGCGCGCTCGACGCGTGGATCAGCCCGGTGACCATGAAGAAGGGCCGGCCCGCCCACGTCCTGCACGTGCTCGCCGAGCCGGACCACGCCCCTCGGCTCGCGGACCTGGTGCTCGCCGAGACCGGCAGCCTCGGCGTCCGCGAATACCCGGTCCGCCGCACCGCGCTGGCCCGGGAAACCGAAACGGTCGACGTCCTCGGCATACCGGTGCGCCGCAAGCGCGGGCCACACGGCGCGAAGCCCGAGCACGACGACGTCGTGGCCGCCGCCCGCGAACTCGGGCTCCCGGCCCGGGTCGTCGCGACGATCGCCGCGGGACGCTGATGGACGGCACGCGGCTCGTCAGCCACCTGGCCGGGCTCGGCCGGCTCGCGGTCGCCTTCTCCGGCGGCGCCGACTCGGCGCTGGTCCTCGCGTCCGCCGTCCGCGCCCTCGGCCCGGCGGACGTCCTTGCCGTGACGGCGGACTCGGCCAGCCTGGCCGCGGTGGAACTGGCCGCCGCGCGGCGGATCGCGGCCGAGCTCGGGGTCCGGCACCTCACCCCGCCGACCGCCGAACTGGCCGAGCCCGGCTACGCGGCCAACGGGCGACGGCGCTGCTACTTCTGCAAGACCACCGTGCTCACCACGATCGCCGAAGTGGCGTCCGCTCACGGGTTTCCGGCGCTGGTCACCGGCACCAACGCCGACGACGCGGCCGACCCGTTCCGCCCCGGCATCCGCGCGGGCGACGAACTCGGCGTGCACACCCCGCTGCGCACCCTCGGTCTGTCCAAAGAGGACGTCCGGGCGATCGCCCGGCACTGGGGACTGGCCTGGGCGGACAAACCGGCGGCCCCCTGCCTGGCGAGCCGGGTCCGGTACGGCATCCCGATCACCACGGCCACGCTGGCCCGGGTGGAGCAGGCGGAATCGGCGGTGCGTGCGGCCCTGTCCCGGCGTGGCCTGCACTCCCACGACGTCCGGGTCCGCGACCTCGGCGGCACCGCCCGGATCGAACTCGACCCCGCCGTGGCCACCCGGCTCCACGACGACCCGCGGCTGCTCGAGGCCGTGCGGGCGCTGGGGTTCGCCGAGGCCACCGTCGCCCCCTTCCGCTCCGGCGGGCTCAACCACGAACGGGACTGACCGATGCTGCGCTACCCGCTGATCCACCCCCCGCTGCTGCGCGCCGTCGCGGCGACCGGCCACGGTTCCCGCATCCTCATCGCCGACGCCAACTACGCGCACGCGACCAACGTCTCGCCCGGCGCCGAGCTGATCCACCTGAACCTGCGGCCCGGGCTGGTCACGGTCGACGACGTCCTCGAGCCGCTGCTGACCGCGATCCCGGTCGAATCGGTGACGGCGATGCTCCCGGACGGCGGCGACGCACCCGCGTGCTGGCGGGGCTACGAACGGCTGCTCGGCCCGGAACTGCCGATGCGGCCGGTGGAAAGGTTCGAGTTCTACCGCACGTGCCGCGAGCCCGAGGTGGCCCTGTGCATCGCCACCGGCGACGACCGCCTTTACGCGAATCTCCTGCTGACCGTGGGTTTCCTGCCGCCGGCGGGGTGAGCCGCGGTCAGCCGGGGTCCGCCGCGCGGGTGGCCCGGCCGGCCAGGTCGGCGAAGGCCGCCCGCAGTTCCGGCGGCCCCACCACCTCGATCTCGCAGTCGAACCGCAGCAGGCCGGCGGCGAGCGCCGCCCACGACCAGGATCCGGTGACGAGCCGGGTCTTCCCGGGCGCGGCTTCCTCGGCCACACCGTCGCCGGCGAACGGCGCCACGCCGGCCACCGGCCGGTCGAGGACCACCTCGCCCCGGCACGGCCAGGCGTCGGTGCCGGAGCCCTTGAACCGGGCGGAAAGGAACCGCGCGACGTCGCCGCCGGGCACCTCCCGCGGGACGAACCGCGGCCCGTTCGGCACCCGCAGCGTCATCCGGTCGACGCGGTAGGTCCGCCAGTCCGCCCGGACGGCGTCCCACCCGAGCAGGTACCACCGTCCACTTCGGACGACGAGGTGGTGCGGCTGCACCCGCCGCGGCGTGCCGTCCGGCGGCCGCGACGGTGTCTCGTAGTCGAACCGGATCTCCTCGGTGGCCCGGATCGCCGAGCTCAGCGCGAGCAGGACGGCCGTGTCCACCTGGACGGTGCCGCCGCCGGCCGCGGCGATCTCCAGCACGTCGACGCGCTGCCGCAGCCG
Organism: Amycolatopsis sp. NPDC004772; assembly: GCF_053601215.1. Classification (NCBI taxonomy): domain Bacteria; kingdom Bacillati; phylum Actinomycetota; class Actinomycetes; order Pseudonocardiales; family Pseudonocardiaceae; genus Amycolatopsis; species Amycolatopsis sp. NPDC004772. The sequence continues at coordinate 57,228 of NZ_JBSGBK010000010.1, read as the reverse complement.
GGACGGCATCACCTGCCGCACCGTCGCCAGCGCCCGCGCGGCGGCTTCCTCGATGCCCGCCCCGGTTTGGACGGCGATCCGCAGCGCCACGGCGAGGGCGACCGCCTGCTCCTCGTCGAACAGCAGCGGCGGCATCCGGCTGCCGGCTTCGAGCCGGTAGCCGCCCTCGGGCCCCTTGACCGCCTGGACGGGATAGCCGAGTTCGCGCAGCCGGTCGACGTCCCGGCGCACGGTCCGTTCGCTGACGCCCAGCCGGCCGGCGAGCAGCGCGCCCGGCCAGTCCCGGCGGGCCTGCAGCAGGGACAGCAGCGAGAGCAGGCGACCCGAGGTCGCCGTCGAGGAAGCGACCGGCACGACTTTCATGGTGCCACGAGAAGCGGACGTTCCCTGACCGCTACTGCTGACAGCGTGGCTCTCGACGGATCACCCACGAAAAGGACCAACCATGTCGCTCAGCGCTGTCGCCCACCTCAACTTCACCGGCCAGGCCCGCGAAGCCCTGGAGTTCTACCGGTCGGTCTTCGGCGGCCAGGCCACGATCGTCACCTACGGCGACTTCGGGATGCCCGCCGAGCTGCCCGACGCGGCCAAGGTGGTGTTCGGCCAGGTCACCGCGGACACCGGCTTCAGCGTGATGGCCTACGACGTCCCGGGCACCGACGGCCCGGCGCCGGCCGCACCCGCCACTCACCGCTCGAACGGCACCACGATCACGAAGGAGAAGTTCTTCCTGTCCGTCCGCGGGACGACGGTGGACGAGGTCTCGCCGGTGTGGAAGGGCCTCGCCGAAGGAGCCACGGTGATCGAGGAGTTCGGCCCGGCCCCGTGGGCGCCGGCGTTCGGGATGCTGACCGACCGCTTCGGCGTCACCTGGATCATCGACGTCGCGGCCGAGTACCCGGCCTGATCCCGGCGGGGTGCGGCCGGCCGCACCCCGCCGGTCACCGCGACCGGAACGTCTTCCGGTACGCGCTCGGGCTGACCCGCACCGTCTGCGCGAACTGCACCCGGAAGTTGCTCGGCGAGGGGAACCCCACCTGCCCGGCGATCCGGTCGATCGTGTGGTCGGTCAGCTCCAGCAGCTCCTGGGCGTGCCGGATCCGCACCCCGGTCAGCCACTGGATCGGGCTCTGCCCGGTCTGCGCGTGGAAGTGCCGGGTCAGCGTGCGCGTGCTCATGCCCGCCGCGTCGGCGATGTCGGCCAGCGTGAGCGGGCGGTGGGCGTTCTCCTCGATCCAGCCGAGGGCCTTCTCCAGCGTCGCGGTCCGGGACGTCGGGCGGTTGCGCAGGATGTACTGCCCCTGTCCGCCCGTGCGCTGCAGCGGCGCGACCGCCAGCCGGGCGGCGTCGGCGGCGACCGCGGCGCCGTAGTCGCGCTCGACGATGTGCAGGCACATGTCCAGGCCGGCCGACGCGCCCGCGGACGTCAGGGTCTGGCCGTTGTCGACGTAGAGCGCGTCCGGGTCGACCTCGACGGCCGGGTACCGGCGGGCCAGCTCGTCGGTGGCGAGCCAGTGCGTGGTCGCCCGCCGGCCGTCGAGCAGGCCGGCCTCGGCGAGGGTGAACGCGCCGACGCAGATCGAGGCGACCCGCGTGCCGCGCGCCACCGCGGCCCGCAGGAACTCCACCACGCCGTCCGGGACCGGCCGGTCCGGGTCGTTCCGCCCGGGGACGACCACGAGGTCGGCGTGCGCCACCTCGTCGAGCCCGGTCTCGACGGTGAGCCGCAGCGGGCCGGCCCCGACCACCGGGTCCGGCCCGGCGACGACGAGCCGGTAACCGCCCCGGCCGTCCGGCAGCCGGACCCGCCCGAGCGTCTCGATCGGGGTGGCCAGATCGAACGCGATCACGTCGTCGAGGGCCAGCACCGCCACGGTGTACATGTCCCCAACGTACGCCGGGTGGCGTGATCCAGTCGTTCGGCTAGCTTCCGGCCATGCGCCGGCGGACGGTGCGTTCGAGGATGCCGAGGGTGGCCTTGAGAGCGGACGCGGGCACCACCGGGAAGGTGAGGCGCCGCTTCCACTCCTCGCCGATCTCCGACCAGTCGTAGTAGGACGTGACGCGGGTACCGCCCTCGGCCGGCTCCAGCCGGTAGCCGTAGAGGTGGCGGACGTGCGTCCCGGTCCGGCCTTCGACGGTCCAGGCGATCTCCTCGCCCGGGACGAGCTTGGTGATGACCACCTCGACGTCGTACTTGCCGAGGGGCACATCCCCGAGCGCGTCCCGGTCCATGTGCACCAGGAACCGGTCGCCCGCCTGCCGCACCGGTTCCCCTTCGGCGGCCATGAGCATGCCCGACGCGTCGATGTCCACGTGCCCTTGCGGGTCGGTCAGGACCGCGAAGACGGCGCCGGCGGGCGCCGGGACGAACCGGGAAACCTCGAGGCGTTCGGCGCCGGGGGTTTCCGCCGTGGCGGTCAGGACCGCACGGCCGAGGACGTGCCCGGCCATGGTGAAGCCGAGCACGGCCGGGGTGGCGTCGGCCGCGACACCGATCGAGGCGACGTCGAGGGCGTGCACCACGAAGAAGTAGCGGTGCGGGCCGTGGCCGGCCGGCGGGGCCGCGCCGACGAAGCGGGCTTCGCGCGTGTCGCCCGGGAGCTGGAAAGCACCTTCCGGGAGACCCGAACCCGCCGCGTCGCCGGCGCCTTCGGGCAGCTCGGTGACCGTGGCGGGGATGTCGGCGACCGCCCAGTGCCAGAACCCCGAGCCGGTCGGTGCGTCGGGATCGTAGACGGTGACGGCGTAGCTCTTCGTGCCCACCGGAGCGCCGCTCCAGGACAGCTGCGGTGAAACGTCCGGCCCGGACCGGTGCTCGGGCGGCAGGGCGGCGCTATCGGCGATCGTGGTGCTGGTGACGGTGAAGGAAGCCACCGCGGGCAGGCGGGCGAACGGGTCGTTCATCGGATCACTTGTCTCCCGGTCGGAACGTGGTCACCATCGACCATAGCACCAATAATCGATTATCTGACCGATCGTCTATGCTGACCGGGTGACCGAGACGGCCCCACCGGGGCGGCAGATGCTGTCCGAGCAGGTCCACGCGCACCTGCGGGACGCGATCATGCGCGGGCAGTACTCCCCCGGCGAAGCCCTCAAACCGCAGGACCTGGCCCAGGACCGCGGCGTGAGCCTGGCCGTCGTGCGCGAGGCGCTCGTGCGGCTGGTCGGCGAAGGCCTCGCCGACCGCCTGCCCAACCGCGGCTTCGCGGTCCCGGCGGTTTCCGACCGCCGCTGGCAGGAAGTCGCCGAGGCCCGCCGGACGGTCGAACCGCTCGTGCTGCGCCTGTCCCTCGAGCGCGGCGACCTCGCCTGGGAAGCCCGGGTCCGGGCCACGCACCACCGGCTGGCCCGCACCTCCCCCGGCGAAGGCCGCCACTACAGCGCCGAATGGGCCGAGGCCCACCGGATCTTCCACCGCACCCTGCTGGAGGGCTGCGGCAACCCGGTGCTCCTGGAGACGTTCGACCGGATGTGGACGGCGAGCGAGCTGGCCCGCCGCTGGTCGGCCCACCACACCCCGGGTCGCGACCACCTGGCCGAGCACGCCCTGCTGGAACAGGCGGCGCTGGCCCGCGACACCGACGCCGCGACCGAGGCCCTCACCCGGCACCTCACCTTGACCGCGACGGCCTTGAGGGGCGCCCCGGCGCGGGAGTGAGACCGGCTCTCAAAGGAGACTGGCGTCCATCGGGCGGACCGGGATCGCGTCGAGCGCGGCCAGTGTCTCGGCGTCGAGGGTGACGTCCGCGGCGGCGAGGTTGGCTTCGAGGTGCGTCGCGCTCGCGGTGCCCGGGATGAGGTGGACGTTCGGGGCGCGGTGCAGCAGCCACGCCAGGCCGACCTGCGCCGGCGTGCGGCCCAGGGCCTGCGCGGCCGCCTGCACCGCGGGCTCGTCGGTCACCTTCGGCAGGCCGGGGAACGCGCCGCCCAGCGGGAAAAACGGCACCCAGGCGATGTTCTCCGCGACGCACAGCTCGAGCATGTCCTCGTCCTCGCGGCCGACCAGGCTGTAGGCGTTCTGCACGCAGGCGATCCCGGCCGGGAGCGCGCGGCGCAGGACGTCCGAGGTCACCGCGCTGAGCCCGAGCGCGCCGATCTTGCCCTCGTCGCGCAGGGCCGTCAGCACGGCGAGCTGGTCGTCGAGGTCGACGAGCTGCTCGCCCTCGGCGACCAGGCCGGGCCGCCGGTCGCCGCGGCGCAGGTTGACCAGCGGGATCCGGTCGAGCCCGAGCGCGCGGAGGTTGTCCTCGACGCTCGCGCGCAGCTCTTCCGGGCGTTGCGCGAGGCGGAGCGGGATCGGGCCGCCGGGGTCCGGGTCGGCGCCGACCTTGGTGGCGATCAGCACGTCGTCACCGGATCCGAGGGCCTCACGGAGGACGTCGTTGACGAAGCCGCTGCCGTAGAACTGGGCCGTGTCGACGTGGTCGACGCCGAGGTCGATGGCGTGGCGCAGCAGGGCGACGGCCGCCGCGCGGTCGTCGTGCAGGCGCTCGAGCTGCATCGCCCCGTAGCCGACGCGGCAGACGGTGCGGCCGGCGAGCGCGCCGCGTTCGGGAGATGGCATGGGTGTCCCCGTCCTTGTGCGATGATGACTAAGCGGAGGAGCCTCCGCTAAAGCCGACCGTAGCACAACCGGAGGTGCCTCCGCTTTGCCTTCGCCCGACCCTGCCCGGCCCGTGCGTTCCGACGCGCGCCGCAACCGGGACAAGCTCGTCGCGGTCGCCCGGGCCGCCTTCGCCACCGGGCCCGTCGCCCTCGAAGCCGTCGCCCGGGAGGCCGGCGTCGGGATCGGGACGCTCTACCGGCACTTCCCGACACGCGAGGCGCTCGTCGAAGCCGTTTATGCCGCGGAACTCGACGACGTCACGGGAAGTGCACCGGCGTTGCTCGAAGCGTTCTCACCCGAGCACGCGCTTCGGGCGTGGATGGACCGGTATGCGGCGTTCGTGGCCACCAAACGGGGAATGGGAGATGCGTTCCGGGCCAGTGTCGCGTCGGGGCGGATTGCGACGCCGGCGACCCGGCAGCGAATCACCGCCGCGATCGGCTCCATCCTCGACGCCGGAGCGAAGGAGGGCACACTTCGCGCCGACGCCGATCCGGAGGATGTGACGGTGCTGCTGCTCGGGGCCTTCTTGTCCACAGTGGACGACTCCGACCCGGAGCGGACCGGGCGGCTGCTCGACCTGATCGTCGACGCGCTGCGGGCGGACCGGTGACCAGCTGCAGTGTCCGTCACGTGGATCAGGGCGGCCGACTGCAAGATCCGCCAGATCCTCCGCCTTCAACAGGAGCCGCTCCACCTCGAGCACCAGAGTGCCAATCCCGAACACACCCACAGGTCCCCCGGCACACTGCCCAGGCTCCCCGCCTTCCGCCCGGACGCGAACAGCCCGACTGCACCGATGAAGTTCCGCACCGCATCAAACACGCTACCGGCGTGCGAACAAGTTCCCCCACGGCAGCGGCGTTCCAGCCCCGACTCGGCGACACCTAGCCGATCATTTTCCTCATACTTTCAATCGTCATAGATTTTCCGTCAAGGACAACCAAGTCGCCGCGCATTCCAGAGCCAAGCTTGCCCAGCGCAAAACTACTCCTGGTAAATCGAGCTCCGTTCACTACAGCCCCGTCCAGCAGCGTATTTTGGAGATACGCACTCGACAGATCGGAACCTGTTGAGATCACTTCTCGGAAGTCAGCGATATTTTGTGCCTCAAAGACGCCATCACGATCCTTATCGCGCTTGGCAACAGACGGATCTACTTCGCCTCGACGGTTACTTACGCTCGCGAATGACCAGCCTCCACTGAAGTCGATCCCACGAAGGCAGGTATTGCGAAGATCGATCGGATACTGCATCTTCTCAGGCGGCTCACCACGCCGTGCGAGAACCGTTATTGCGGCCTGAATATCGGTGGCCGGCGCCTCGTGCTGCTCACAGCTCGAAACGGGCGCCCGCTCGCGAACATATGCAGATAATACCTGTACGATCGTTGCAAAGTCACGCGGGGAATCCAACATTAATCTCTCGAGTCCGTAGATTCCACCCAGCCTGGTCGGCGCTTCCTTAGCCCCCAGTTGCTCCATCGCGTTCTTGAACCTGTCGGCAACCTGACCTTGTTCCGCCAGCCCCAACTGAGATCGCGTGGCGTCGAGAGATTCAGCAGTGAAAAACAATGCAATTGTTGCAGCAAGGCCTGGTAACGCTATCACAAAGCGGTCCCAACTCAGTTTCGAGCGAGCCTTGTCAGTGAACGGTTTTCGCCTCGGCGGCGCCAGTCTAATACTGGCACGACGACCGATTCGTCCGGATCGACGCACTCTTCCAGTTGCCATGCAAGCCCTCATGAGTACCTAGAGAATGACATATCACTTTATGCTAGTACCATACACTACGCCTTTGAGTAAGCCACAGCGGAGATGCGCAAGGGACACCACCCGACGAGCTAGCACACAGAAGAATACACACCGCACACCAGAACCACCCTGCCAGTATTTCGACATATCAATAGCAGGGTTCATCTGCAATAAACGCGAACCGTAGCACCTGGTCCACATTGCCGCACATAAGCGCCCCGCAGGGGATGCCATGCAAATCCACTTCTTGTCGGCAAACTCTGCGTCTTCGCCACGATACCTTCAACATTGACCAAAACGTCGACAATTAGAGAACCAGACCAGACTTTTCGAATGAAGCAGTCCCTCAAAACGGTCGACTGCGCCGCGACGAACGATTCACAGCCAACCACGACACCGGCTGACACCGGGCCGGGCCTCGCGGCCCGGACCCGACACCAGCCGGGATCGACGGAGAAGTCGACGCGCTGCGGCCTCAGGAGGCTGACACGGAATAGCTGTTGGACGCGAAGTTCAAGCCACCCGAGGCCGAGGTGATCTCGAAGCCGAACTGCACCTCGCCCAGGGTCACGTCCCCGAACCAGCCGCGGGCCTTGATCCAGTTCAGCACCGCCAGCACGTCCACCGTTCCGGCGTTCGTGTTCGACGTGCGCAGGAACGAGAACACCGCGTTCGAACCGTTCGATCCCTTGTAGACGTCCCACGTGTGGCCGCCGACGCTCACCGTCGTCTGCTTGGTTCCGATCGGGCCGACCGCGCCCTGCTTGTTGACCCACAACATGATTTCGTACGCGTTGTTGTTCGCCCAGATGTCATAGGCGGTCTCGTACGCCCCGCTGCCCGGGCGGCTCACGTTGAAACTGCTGGACACCTGGCGCAGCGAACCGAGCGTCCGGCCGACGTTCTTCGCCGAGTGGGGGTACGACTTGACCCCGCCCGTGTTCGGGTGGTCGGCCCACACCCCCCAGTTGCTGTAGGAGTTCGCCCAGATCGTCTGCGGGCCGGCGCCACCGCCCCAGACGTCGTTGCGGACGGTGTAGCCGCCGTTGGACCAGGTCGCCCACTTGTCCGAAGACGACCAAGTGGCCGCTTCGGCCACGCCGGCGGTGGTGGCCACGACGGCGGCCGCGGTGAATGAGACGAGCAGGGAACGCACCACGTTGTGCATCGATTCGTCCTTTCCCGGTTGACTCTTTGTCGAATCGTTTCGACGACTATTCGCCGCTGCTGCGGCGTGAACGGGAGTGGGACGACTATCGCAGGCGAGTTGCGTACCGGTCAAGATACGGTGGGTGATTCACCGGCATTCGACCAGCATCGATCAAATCGCAGGCGACAATACTTCGATGATTTCGACCTGCGCTGATGTTTCGATTCTGTCGAATCGCGGCCCGTTTTCGCACGCCACCAGGAGTTCGCCGCGAGCATGCCATTGTCGATGCGGTTCGACAAGGTGCGCCCATCCGGCTTGACGCGTGTCAGGTTCCTGACATACCGTGGTCCATGTCAGGAACCTGACACGCAGAGAAGGAGCAGCAACCCATGCCCGTCACCGGCCCCGACTTCGTCTCGCTCCAGGCGCGCGACCTCGCCGCTTCGCAGGCGTTCTACGAGCAGTACCTCGGCCTCGTCCGCTCGCCGGCCGGGCCCCCGCACGCCGTCGTCTTCGAGACGAAGCCGATCGCGTTCGCCCTTCGGGACGTCGTGCCCGGCACCGACCTCGACTCCGCGGCGCACCCCGGTATCGGTGCCGCGATCTGGCTGCACGCCACCGATGTCCAGGCCATCCACGACGCGCTCGCCGCCGACGGGCACCCGATCGTCTCCGCGCCGATCGACGGCCCCTTCGGCCGGACGTTCACCTTCGCCGACCCCGACGGCTACCACGTCACGCTGCACGACCGCACCTGACGTGCGGTGCGCCGCCTACCGCCGCGAACGCTCTTCGGCGTCGCCGGCGAGCACCAGGTAGGCGGCGGCCGTCCACGTGTAGGCGCGGTCGCGCAGGCCGTCTCCGGTCAGCGCGTCGAAGTTCTCGGCGAACCCGGACTTCTCGCACACCGCGCGGAACCGGGCGCTGACGCGGTCGGCGAGCTCCGTGGCGCCGGCGCGGCGGAGGCCGTCCTCGATCAGCACGGTGACCGGCGCCCACACCGGGCCGCGCCAGTAGCCGTCGGCCTCGTAGAACGGGGATTCCGGCCGCTCGGTCGCCAGCCCGATGTCGGTCAGGTGCGGCTCCAGGCCGGCCACGACCCGGTCGCGGACGTCCGGCGGCAGGTGTTCGCCGAGCACGATCGGCATCAGCTCCAGCAGGCTGGCTCCGGCGTGCGCCTCCCCGGTCGCGGCCACCCGGCTGACGAACTTCGTACCGTCCCACAGCTCGCCCAGCAGGGCCGCCAGCATGCCGTCCGCTTCGGCCTCCCACCGCGCGGCCGCGCCCGGCTCCCCCTGCTCGGTGGCCAGCACGGCCAGTTCCTTCAGCTGCAGCACCAGGAACGCGGCGAGGTCGGGCGTCTGCACGAGCCGCCGCCGCGCGAACGGCGTCGCGTTGTCCCATCCGCTGTCATTGCCGTGCTCGTAGTGGGCGAACGGCCCGCCGGGCACGCGGCGGTGCTCGAGCCAGAACGTCGTCCACGCCGCCAGCTGCCCGTAGGTGCGCCCCGGCTCGGGCAGGCCACCCGGCAGGCGGCGGCGCAGGCGGCCGAGCGCCCAGCCGTGGATCGGCGGCTTGACGAAGTTGCGCAGCACCTCGGCGTGGGTGATCGAGTCGGGCAGCGCGCCCCGGTCGTCCTGGTGGTCGAACACGACCTGGACCTGGTGCCAGGCCAGCTCGGGCCGCCCACCGGCCAGCGCGAGCGCGGTGAAGCAGTGGTCCCAGCTCCACACCTTGTCCATCCAGTGCTTGGACATCAGCACGGCCGGACGGCCGACGAACCCGGCGGGCGCCACGATGGCCGACCAGAGCACGTAACAGGCGAGCTCGGCCGCCGGCGTGTGCTCGCCGCGCCACGGCGCCACGGCGTCGGCGAACGCGGCGAACTCCGCCCGGGCGGCGGCGACCACGTCGTCGAACGCCGACGCCGCCGAGTACGGTTCGCGGGCGCCGGGAACTTCCTCGATCGCCACCTCCCAGGTGTCGCCGCTCACGACGACGGCCCGCTCGGCCGTCCCGAGCGCTTCGGCGCCGACGTGGCGCGTGTGTCCGGAAAGGACGGTGACGCGGTAGCGGTGGCCGGTTTCGTAGGAGGTGAAGACGGCCGAGCCGTCGACCGGGTCGGCGAAGAAGTACGTGCCGGTGAACGGGGTCAGCGTGAGCTCCGCCGCGCGGATCCTCAGGTCGAGGCCGCGCCCCGCGATCCGGAGCACGTCCGGCCCCGCGAAGGCCGCGGTGATCCGCCGGTCGCCGGTCCCCCAGGTGAGCTCGGACGGCGTGGCGGCGGCCGGGACGTCCGCCCGCTGCCCGCCGCTTTCGGGGACCAGCGCCAGGACGGCGTGCATGCCGTGGCGGTGGGACACCAGGTGCAGGTCGCCGGCGTAGGTGGCCTGGGCCACCACCGGGGAGACGTCGAACCACGATCCCGGGTGGCTGAACGGGATCTCCCGCAGCGAAAATTCGCCCGTGGGCACAGAAGCGTCCTTTCCGAGAGGGGGCTCAGTCCTTGACGGCGCCCGCGGTGACGCCGGCGGCGACGAACCGCTGCGCCAGCACGAGGAGCACGGCGGCGGGTACCGAGGCGACCACCGCCGTCGCCATGATGGAGTTCCACTCCTGGTTGTTGTTGCCGATGTAGCGGTAGATGCCCAGGGTCAGCGGCCGCAGCGAGCCGCCGCCGTCGAGCGTCGCCGCGAAGACGAAGTCCGACCAGGCCCACAGGAACGAGAACAGCCCCGCGGTGACCACGCCGTTGCGGCTCGCGGGCAGCACCACCGACCAGAACGTGCGCAGCGCGCCCGCGCCGTCGATGGTGGCCGCCTGGACGAGCTCGTCCGGCACCGAAGCCATGAACGAGGTCAGGATGAGCACGGCGAACGGCACCGCGATCGTCGAGTCGGCGAGGACCAGGCCCCAGGCGGTGTTGGTGATGCCGAGGGAGACGTAGATGCCGTAGAAGCCCAGCGCCATGATGATGCCGGGGATCATCTGCGCGACCAGCAGCACGAACCCGAGCGCCCGGCCCCCGCGCGGGCGCAGTTTGGCCAGCGCGTAGGCCGAAGGCGCGGCCAGGGCCAGCGTCAGCGCCACGGTGCCCAGCGCGACGAACAGGCTGGTGGCGAAGTACGGGAGCTGCTCGCGCAGCACCCGTTCGTAGCCTTCGAACGTCGGCGCGGCGGGGAACCAGTCGGGCGGCGACTTGCGCATCCGCCCGGCCGGGGTCAGCGACACGTTGACCATCCAGTAGACGGGGAACAGCATCACGGCGGTGAGGACCAGCCCCACCGCGGTGCGCCAGCGGCGGATCACGCTACCCCCTGCCTGCGCTGGGCGCGGATGTAGAGCAGCCCGGCGACCAGGGCCAGCAGGATGAGCACGTTGCCCACAGCCGCGCTCGGCCCGAAGCGCGGCAGCAGGCTGCCGAAGCCGAGCTGGTAGGACCAGGTGGCCAGGGTGGTCGACGCCCCGCCGGGCCCGCCCTTGGTCATGATCCAGATGACGTCGAACACCTTCAGCGTGTAGACCAGCCCCAGCAGCAGGGTGATCGCCGAAACCGGCCGCAGCAGCGGAAACGTGACGTGCCGGAACCGCTGCCACGCGCCGGCGCCGTCGAGCGACGCCGCCTCGTACACCTCGGCCGGGATGTTCTGCAGGCCGCTGTGCAGCACGACGAGGTTGAACGGCACGCCGATCCAGATGTTGGCGATGATCACCGAGACCAGCGCCCAGGACGGTGACGTCAGCCAGTCGATCCGGCCGGCGCCGAACCAGCCCAGCACCGCGTTGACCACGCCGGATTCGCTGTTGAGCAGCCACGCCCAGGTCGAGCCCGAGACGATCAGCGGCAGCAGCCAGGGCACGAGGAACAGCGCGCGCAGCGTCGGGCCCAGCCGGAAGTGGCGGGCGAAGAACACCGCCATCGCCAGTCCGATGCCGTACTGGAAGAGCAGCGCCGCGGCGGTGAAGACGAACGTGTCGAGCAACGCCGTGCGGAAGGTCGGATCGGTGAAGACGCCCGCGTAGTTGTCGAACCAGACCAGCGGCGCCCCGCCGTGCACGAAGGTGCGGACGGTGTAGTCGCGCAGGCTGAGATCGATGTTCGTGACCAGTGGATAGCCGTAGCACAGCACGAGGTAGGCGACGAGCGGCGTGAGGAACGCCCACGCGAGCAGCTGCGGCCGGCGGCGCCGCCGGGCCCGTCCGGGTGCTCGCGCGGCCGGACGGGCGGTGGCCGTCTGACGGGTGTCCAGCACGGGCGGGCCTACTTCGCCGACGCGGCGGTCGCCTGCGCGGCCGCCAGGGCGACGTCCGGGGCCTTCGCACCGGTCAGCGCGGCCTGCACGGCACCCCAGAGCGGTTCGGAGATCCGCGGGTACCGGGTGCCGAGGTTGTCGCCGGTGCGGCCCTTCGCCACCTTGACCGCGTCGACCCACACCTTCAGCTCCGGCTGGGCGGCGACCTGCTTCTCCTGCACCGACGGCACGGCGGAGACGTAGGTCAGCGCGGTGTCGGAGTCGAGCACGTTGGCCGGGCTGGTCAGGCAGGACGCGATCTTGCCCGCGGTCTTCTCGGCGTCCGGGCTGCTCTGGGCGGGCACGGTGACGAACTCGCCGCCGGTGGGCGCCGGAGCCGCTCCCCCGGTGCGCGCCGGGATCGGGAGGACGCCGTACTCGAAGCCGGCCTTCTTCGCGTTCTGCAGCTGCCAGGTGCCGTTCTCGGCGAAGGCGTACTCGCCGGTCGCGAACTCCTGCCAGCTGGTGGTCTGCGTGTTGCCGACCACCGAGTTGGGGGCGTACTTCTTGTCCAGCCACGACTTCCACTGCGCGAGCGCGGCGACGGCGTCGGCCGAGGCGAGGTCGGTCAGGTTGGCGCCCGAGCCCCAGAACCACGGCAGGAACTGGAAACTGCCCTCTTCGGTGCCGATGGCGGAGAACGTGATGCCCTTCTTGCCCGCGGCCTGCACCTTGGCGAGCGCCGCGTCGAGACTCGCCCAGTCCCGCACCGACGCCGGGTCGACGCCGGCCGCGGTCAGCACGGCCTTGTTGTAGTAGAGGGCAAGGGTGTTGGCCCCGATCGGGACGCCGTAGACCTGGCCCTTGACGTCGCCGGCGGCGAGCAGGTTCGGGGCGACCTGCGCGGTGTCGAGCCCGGTGTCCGCAGTGGACTTGAGCACCCCGCCCTCGGCCAGCGTCGAGACGACCGGGTTGTCGACCACGAGGACGTTCGGCGCGGTGTTCTGCTGGGCGGCGAGCAGCACCTTGTTGGTGAGGTCGGTCGTGTCGAACGCCTGCCGCGCGATCTTGACCCCGGCGTCGGCACCGCACTTGTCGACGACCTTCGCCCACGCGGAGCTCGCGTCGAACTGCGGGTAAGGGTCCCAGACGGTGAAGGTGCCCCCGGCCGAACCGGGCGCCGGGCCGGAGGAGCAGGCGGCCAGTGTCGTCGCGGCGACGGCCACCGACAGCAGCCGGATGAGGGGGTGACGCTTCATGGGAGGTCCTTCCTGTCGGCACCGGCGACGACGGCTCCGCCGCCATCGAACCGGTTCGACGCAGGCGGCGGGCGTCACCGTAAACCGCGAGAGCGCTCCTGCGCAATACTGCGTGTACTACGATCGAACCGGTTCTGGGCACCGGGGTCAGGAGCAGCATGAACATCGGGGAGATCGCGCGGCGCGCGGGGGTTTCGCGCAGCACCGTGTCGTACGCGCTCAGCGGCAAGCGACCGGTGTCGGCGGCCACCGTGCAGCGCATCAACGACGTCATCGCCGAGCTCGACTACCGGCCCAACGCCAGCGCCCGCGCCCTGGCCGAGGGCCGCACGCGCACCCTGGGCCTGGTGGTGCCACCGGCCAGCCGCCGGTTGACCGACGTCCAGCTGGGCTTCGTCGGCAGCGTGGTCGACGCGGCGGCCGCCCACGACCTCGACGTCCTGCTCTCCCCCAGCGGCGGCGACCACGACCGGTCGTTCGAGCGCATCGTCAACGGCCGGCGCGTGGACGGCGTGATCCTGATGGAGATCCTCCTGGAGGACCCCCGGGTCGAGCGGCTGAGCCAGGCGAGCCTGCCGTTCGTGACGATCGGCCACGTCGAGCACCCGGGGGCGTCCTGGTGGGTCGACGTCGACTACGGCGCGCTGATCACGCGCTGCGTCCACCACCTGGCGGATCTCGGCCACGAAGAGGTGGTGCTGATCAACCGGTCGGCCGAACTCGTCGCGGCGGGCTACGGCCCGGCCCTGCGCTCGACGACCGGCTTCCTCGACGCGACGGCGGCCCGCGGCCTGACGGCCCGGACGGTGTGCTGCGCCGACGAAGCGGCGGCGGGCCTGGCCTGCTTCGAGCAGATCCGCACCCAGTGGCCTTCGGTGACGGCGGCGGTGACGATCAACGAAGCGGCCCTGCCGGGCGTCCAGCGCGCGTTGCACCGGGCCGGACTCGAGGTGCCGCGCGACTTCTCGCTGACGGGCGTGATCGCGGAGCGCCTGGCGGAAGACTTCCACCCGCCCCTGACGGCGGCGGACGTCCCCGCGGTGGAGCTCGGCCGGCTGGCGGTGGACCTGCTCCTGGCCCAGATCGCGGACGCGGGCGCGGAACCGCGGCACGCGCTGCTGGAGCCGCCGATCTCGCTGCGGTCGAGCACGGGGACCCGGCGCCGCCACTGACCGGGCAGCCCTCCGGGTCGAACCGGTTCGACAGGCTTACCGCCGGAGATCGCGCCGCTCAGAGGCGTCGCTACGCGGTGCCGGAACGCCGGCCGGGCGGGGACTTCGGACCCCGCCGGCCGGCCTGCTGCGGGGCGGGACGGCGCTCCTCGGCCCGGGCCCGGCGGGCGCCGATGACGGTGACGATCAGGTGGTCGATGGGCGACATCGAAGCCTCCCCACGAGAGTCGGGCGAGCCCCCTCCGGCGTGCCAGGTGCCCGCGGTGCGTGCGCCCGAAACCCGGTGGGAGCGCCCCACCGGGTCCCGGATCGCTCAGCGCGCGAACACCTTGAGGTCGATCGAATCCCCGAGCCGCCGGTCGCCGGCCGCGTTCGGGTGGTAGCAGTCGGTGCGCCAGTCCGCGCGGATCACCGTCGGGTCCGCCGGGTCGCGCAGCACGGCGTCGAAGTCGAGCACCGCGTCGAACGTGCCGGACGTGCGGATCCACGCGTTGACCGCGAGCCGTGCCTGTTCCTTCGGGCTGCCGGCCGCGTTGCACATCGGCAGGACCGTCGCGCCGACGATCCGGCGGCCGGTCGCGTGCACCCGCTGGACGATGGTGCGCATGGCGTCGATGACCTGCGCAGCCGGCGCCGGTGCCGCGTTGTCGCCGCCGCCGAGGTCGTTCGTGCCCTCCAGGAGCAGGACGTACCGCACGCCGGGCAGCGACAGCACGTCCCGGTCGAGGCGGACCGGCGCGGGCGGGCCGCAGCATTGGCCGGTGGGGTCGTACGGGTTCGGCTGCACGCTGACGGTGTTGCCGCTGATCCCCGCGTTGGCCACCGACAGCCGCCGCGACGGCGGCAACGTCCCGATGCGCTCGGCGAGCACGTCGGTCCAGCGCGGACCGCCGCCGAACGCGTTGTAGCCGTCGGTGATCGAGTCGCCGAGCGTGACGATCGTGCCGCGAACGGGCGACGCGGCGCTGATCGCGTCGGCCCACCACAGGACGCCGGGCGCGAAGGGCCCGTACGCGCTCCCGGATTCGTCCGCGCCGGCGTCCCCGGGCCCGGCCGAGGTGAACGACCCGGGCGTGTAGGTCTCCGGCGGCGGGAAGGTGTGGTCGTTGATCGGGGCACCCGGCGCGTAGATGCTGACCGCGACGTGGTCGCCGCGCCGGACCGAAAGCGGCAGCGGGTCGGTCCACACGCTCTTGCCCGGCGGGATCGTCACCGCGTGCCGGAAGCCGAACGTGGCCCGCCGGTTCGATCCCGGCACGAGCGCGGGTGAGTTCGTCGACGGCTGCTTGCCGACCCACACCGACCGCACGGTCATCACGGTGCTGCCGAACGGGTTGCTCAGCCGCACCCGCAGCGCCGCCCCGGTGGCGGTCACCGTGAGCACGTTGCGGACGGTGACGTCGGGGGCGGTGCCGTGCACCCCTTGGAGGGCGGACTCGGTGAGCGTCACCCAGCCCGGTGGGGCCCCGCCGGACGGCAAGGCGTCCGCGGTCGCCGGGGTCAGCAGCGACGCGGAAACGGCCAGGACCACAGCGGTTCGGCGGAAACGCATCCGGGAAGTCCTTTCTCCGGGGTACCGGTGGAGCAGGCGGCGGGCACGGCTTGGCGGCCCGGCCCGTGGATGCTCCCGTGATCGGCCGGAACTCCGGTACCGCCGCCGGAGTAGTCGCTGTCACGTGCCCTGCCCGAAGGCGGGGCACGTGACAGCGATGGCGATCAGGACGCCCACGGTGAGCTGACGAGCCAGCTCACGTCATCGCTGTAGGCGTTGGCGTTGTCGAAGGTGTTCGACCCGCCGTTGGCGGCGATGTAGACGATGTTGTCGTAGTGGCGCACGTACCGGTCGGGGAAGTTGAGCGATCTCAGCGAGGCACCCTGGCCGTTCCGGCCGGCCTCCGGGCAGAAGGTCGCGTCCTGGGCGAACAGCGAGCTTCCGTCGTTGGCCTGCAGGTACAGCCGGTAGTTCTGGTGCCGCAGGTACTGCCCCGCCACGTTCTTCGACTCGAACGACACGCACGAGCTGCTGCCGAGCCCGGCGCGGACGGTCCAGGACGCGTTGCCCTTCTCCGTGGCCGAGCTGCCGCTGCCGATCACCACGCTGTCCACAGTGGACCCGGTGTGGTGGATGTAGCGGTCGGTGTAGCCGGGGGTGGTGGCGCGCAGCGAGACGGACGTGCCCGGTGTCAGGCCGGTGCCCGCGGAAGTCGTGGCGTAGCCGGCCGCGGTGATGTTGGCCTGCACCGCGTTTTCCGTGGCGTCCGAGGGATAACCGGACGTCATCACGCCTTCGTAGAAGGTGCCGCGGGCGCCGACGCTGTTGTCGCCGCCGATGCCCAGGATGATGGCGCCTTCCTTCTTCATCGGGTTGTAGCCCGAGACGTTCGGGCGCACGCCGTCGTAGAAGGTGGACACGCCGCCGGACTGGGCGTTGCCGCCGCGGATGGCCCACTTGTTCGGGCCGCCCTTGACGATGGCGGTCAGGAACCGGTGGCTGATGCTGGGGTCGCCGGCGTTGTAGTGCTGGTTGACGCCGGAGAAAAGGCCGTTTTCGAGGTCGGCCATGATCCACGGGCCGTTGCCGGCGCCGTAGCCCCAGACCTTGTTGTTGCCGAAGTAGATGGCTTCCATCGTGCCGTTGCCGTTGTCGCGGCTGTTGCGCTCGGCGTTGCCGTAGTCGAAGCAGCAACCGCCGTTGTAGTGCGTGCCGTCGAAGATCGCGTACATGCCCTCGGGCTGATCGCCGGTCGCGATGCCGTTGGTGTTGTTGTTGCGGTAGCCCGTTCCGGGCGCCACGTAGACGCCGTAGGCCTTGTGGCCGCCGACGCTGATCGGCGCCGCGGTGGCGTTGGCGAGGTTGTCGTAGCCGCCCGCGGCCGGCCCCTGGAACCCGCCGGGCGGCGCCTGCGTGAGGCGGTTGTTCCGGCCGGACTGGTCGTAGATGACCGTGATCAGGCAGGTGGTCCCGGCGCAGAACGAATCCTGCGTCGCGGCGTTGGCGACACCACCCGCGGCCAAGGGGGCGATGTCGCGCGTGGTGTTGTCGGAAGCGCGCCGGACTTGGTACAGCGGCCCGGTGTAGGCGCCGTACAGGGCCCGGGTCGTGGAATGCGCGGCGACGCAAGGAGTTCCGCCGGCCGCGTAGATGTCGCACGGACCTTGGGTGGCCGCCTGGGACGTGCCGCCGGCGGCGAGCAGCCCGGTGACGAGCGTGCCGGCGGCGAGCAGGGCCTTCGCGATGGGGACATATCTCGGCTGTCGTGCCATGGTGATCTCCCGCTGGGGTACGGAAATCGTCGAATCGACAGGTGCGCGGGCCGGCGACGGTGCCAACCTCCTCCTCGATCACCGACACGCAGGAACGGCACAAGCGGAGCGATTGTGAGCGCTAACATAACCCTCGGGCCGACGGAGTGCAATGGCCGGTTTTCCCGCCGCGGCCGGACCCGGGCACCCGGAATCCCTTGGACCCCTTGCCGTCCGGGGCGGTAAGAGTTCGGTAATCGCCGGACGGCCGCGGGGACCGATACCGTCGGGCGATGCTTCGCTCACGCTGGACGCGCGCCGCCGGTTACGCCGCGCCCGCACTGGTACTGGCCGGCTTCGGCCTGGCGCACCCACTCGTGCTCGGCGCGGCGAGCGCACCGTGGTGGACCACCCTCCACATCGTCCTCCTGCCGGTGTTCCCATTGCTCGCGGTGGCCCAGTGGCTGCTGCTCTCGCCGGCCCCCGCGGCACTTCGCCGCCCGGGCCGGCTCGCGGCCTTCGGGTTCGCGGCGTTCTACGGCGGACTCGACGCCGTGGCGGGCATCGCGGCGGGGACCGTGGTCCACACCCAGCACGCCGTCACGCCCGTCACCGGAGCGGTGTTCGGCATCGGTGACACACTCGGCCAGGTCGGCGCATTGTGCTTTCTCGCGGCCAATGTCGCCGTGGTCGCGAGCGTCGCGCGGGAAGCGTCGTGGCGTGCCGCACCGGGCGCCGTGGTGCTGCTCGCGGCCAGCGTTTCTTTCTTCGACAGCCACATCTTCTGGCCCCGCGGCGTGCTGACGATGCTCGGCATCGCGACGGGCATGTTCCTGCTGGGCGCGCTCGCGAATCCCGTGCCCGCGGCCCGCTAGCCCGTCACGCGCTCGCGGTTTTTGCGGCGTCGTAGCGGGCCTGCGCCGCCACGACGTCGGGCACGCCGGCCTCGAGGACTTCGATCAGCCCCAGGAGCCGCCGCGCGACCTCCTGCCCCGAGGGCGTGAGGCTGTACTCGACGTGCGGCGGGATCGTCGGGCGCGCTTCCCGGTGCACGAAGCCGTCGCGCTCCAGCGCCTGCAGTGTCTGGGCGAGCATCTTCTCGCTGACGCCCTGCACCCGGCGGCGCAGGGCGTTGAACCGGAACACGCCGTCGTTCAGCGCGACCAGGGCGAGCACGCCCCACCGGCCGGTGACGTGCTCCAGCACGGCGCGGGACGCGCACGCGGCACTGAACACGTCGGCGACCAGCGCTTCGTGCTCGGCGTCAGCTTGTTGTCCGTCCACGCCACGATACTACCCGAGAGTTTGCACGATGGATGTGACTGCACTAACAATGAGTTGGCACTTTCTAAAAGTTAGTACATCCTTCAGGGCACTAGGTACTTGAACCTTCAAGGAGTCCTCATGATCGTCGTCACCGGCGCCACCGGCCACCTCGGCAAGCTCGTCGTCGAAGGCCTGCTCGAGCAGCTCCCCGCCGACCGGGTCGTCGCCGCGGTGCGCACCCCGGAGAAGGCCGCGGACCTGGCCGAACGCGGGGTCGAGGTCCGTCGCGCGGACTACACCGACCCGGAAAGCCTGGTCACCGCGCTCAAGGGCGCCGACAAGGTGCTGCTGGTTTCGAGCAGCGAGGTCGGTCAGCGCGTCGCGCAGCACGCGGCGGTCGTCGAGGCGGCCAAGCAGGCCGGGGTCCGCCACCTCGTCTACACCAGCGCGCCGCGGGCGACGACGTCGAAGCTGGTGCTGGCCCCGGAGCACAAGGCGACCGAGGAGCTGATCGAGGCCTCCGGCCTGGCCGCCACGATCCTGCGCAACAACTGGTACAACGAGAACTTCGCCGACACGATCAAGCAGGCCGTCCAGACGGGCAGCTTCGCCGGCAGCGCGGGCGACGGCCGGGTCGCCAGCGCCACCCGCGCCGACTACGCAGCGGCCGCGGTCGCCGTGCTGACCGGCGAAGGCCACGAAGGCAAGATCTACGAGCTCGCCGGGGACGTCGCCTGGACCTACGCGGACCTCGCGGGCGAGATCGCCAAGGCGACCGGCCGCGAAGTCACCTACGCCGACCTGCCGGCCGACCAGCACGCCGAGGTGCTCACCCAGGCGGGCCTGCCCGAGCCGGTCGTCGGCCTGCTCGTGACGCTGGACGCCGACACGAAGGCCGGCCTGCTCGCCGAGACCACGGACGACCTCCGCGCCCTGATCGGCCGGCCCAGCACGCCGATCGGCGCGACCGTGGCCGAGCTCGCCGGCTGAACCGTGGCGGGGAGCCTCCTCGCGGGGCTCCCCACCGGAGTCAGCCCGGCCGGCCGGGCTTCCGCTGCGAAACGCTGTTCTCCCGCAACGGCGGCTGCCACACACGGGGTTCCGGGGACGCGGCGTCGTCACCCGGCTGGTCGAGCGGGTCGGTCCCGTTCTGCCAGCGAGCCCAGTGAGCCGCGCACATCCTCCGCCAGAGGGCCGGCTCTTCGCACTGGTACCGCCGGCAGGCCGGCACCCGCTCCTGGTGATCGCTCACGTATCGCTCCACTCGCCATCGAACGTTCCGCGTTCAACTACCACAGCGACGGTGGCGTTGTCGATCCTCCGCCGTCCGGCCCGAGTCGCCGAGGATCCGGTTGGTTAACCCTCCGCTAACCGGGAAAGCCCCTTCCGACCGCCACCCGGACGACGGAAGGAATGTCGTGTTCCGTCACACGAAGCTGCTTCAGTTCGAAGCCAAGCCCGAAAAGCCCGACCCCGTGTACGCCCACAAGCTCCAGGAACTCATCGGCGGCGCCTACGGCGAAATGACCGTCACCATGCAGTACCTGTTCCAGGGCTGGAACTGCCGCATCGAAGGCAAATACAAAGACCTGATCATGGACACCGCGACCGAAGAAATCGGCCACGTCGAAATGCTCGCCACCATGGTCGCCCGCCTCCTCGAAGGCGCCCCCGCCACCGCCACCGCCGAAGCCGTCAAAGACCCGGTGATGGCCGCGATGATCGGCGGCATGGACGTCCAGCAGGCCATCGTCGCCGGCGGCGGCGCCCTGCCGGCCGACAGCAACGGCTACCCCTGGAACGGCAAGTACATCGTCGCCTCCGGCAACCTGCTCGCCGACTTCCAGGCCAACGCCGCCGCCGAAGCCCAAGGCCGCCTCCAGACCGCACGGCTCTACAACATGACCGACGACCCCGGCGTCAAGGCCATGCTCAAGTTCAACCTCGCCCGCGACACCGTCCACCAGAAGCAATGGCTGGCCGCCATCGAAGAACTCAAGGCCGACGGCCTCGAAGGCGACATCGCCCCCAACGCCCTCTTCGACGAAGAAGACCAGACCCACAACCACACCATCTGGCACCTCTCCGACGGCCCCGACGGCGCCAAGGGCACCAGCTGGACCACCGACGCCGGCATCGAATACCTCATGGACCCCGAACCCCTCGGCGGCCCGGGTACCGCCCCGAAGCCCGACCCCGCCCTCTACGGCACCTACTCGCCGCTGCAGGACGCGAAGGGCACCGCCAAGGGCAAGGCCAAGGAAGTCAAGAACAAGCTCACCTGACGCCGTGGCCGGGGTCGCTGCCGGCGGCCCCGGCCGGGCGTCCGGGTGAGGAGGCGCGCGTCACGGATTCGGCCGCCGCCCGGCCGGGTATCCGGACGGAGTTCCCTCGCGCCCCTGTGGAGGCCCAGTGCAGCCTTGGCCCGGTTCCCCCTACCCGCTCGGCGCCGACTACGACGGTGTCGGCACCAACTTCGCGCTCTTCTCCGAGGTCGCCGACCGCGTCGACCTCTGCCTGTTCGCCCCGGACGGAACCGAGACCCGGATCCGGCTGCCGGAGGTCGACGGCTTCGTCCACCACGGCTACCTGACCGGCATCGGCCCCGGCCAGGAGTACGGCTTCCGCGTCCACGGGCCGCACGACCCAGCCCGCGGGCTGCGGTGCAACCCCGCCAAGCTGCTGCTCGACCCGTACGCCAAGGCCGTCACCGGCCGGGTGGACTGGGACGAATCCGTATTCGGCTACCGGTTCGGCCGGCCCGAGGAGCGCAACGACGACGACTCGGCGGCGCACACCGTCCGCGCGGTCGTCGTCAACCCGTACTTCGACTGGGCCAACGACCGGCCGCCGAAGGTGCCGTACAACGAGACCGTCGTCTACGAAGCCCACGTCCGCGGGCTGACGAAGCTCCACCCGGACATCCCGGAGGAGCTGCGGGGGACGTACTCCGGGCTGGCGCACCCGGTGATGATCGAGTACCTCAAGACCCTCGGCGTCACCGCCGTCGAGCTGATGCCGGTCCACCAGTTCCTGCACGACCACGCCCTCACCGAGCGCGGCCTGGCCAACTACTGGGGCTACAACACGATCGCCTACTTCGCGCCGCACAACGAGTACGCCGCCTCGATCATGCCGGCGACCCCCGGCAGCGAGGTGCACGAGTTCAAGGCGATGGTGCGGACGCTGCACGAGGCCGGGATCGAAGTCATCCTCGACGTCGTCTACAACCACACGGCCGAGGGCAACCACCTCGGGCCGACGCTGTCCATGCGCGGCATCGACAACCAGGCCTACTACCGGCTGGTCGAAGACGATCCGCAGTACTACATGGACTACACCGGTACCGGGAACTCGCTGAACGTGCGCCAGCCGCACACCCTGCAGCTGATCATGGATTCGCTGCGCTACTGGGTGACGGAGATGCACGTCGACGGCTTCCGGTTCGACCTCGCCGCCACGCTCGCCCGCGAGTTCTACGACGTCGACCGGCTGGCCACCTTCTTCGACCTGGTGCAGCAGGACCCCGTGGTGAGCCAGGTGAAGCTGATCGCCGAGCCCTGGGACGTCGGCCCGGGCGGGTACCAGGTGGGCAACTTCCCGCCGCTGTGGACGGAGTGGAACGGCGCCTACCGCGACACCGTCCGCGACTTCTGGCGCGGCGAGCCCGCCACGCTGGGCGAGTTCGCCTCGCGGATCACGGGGTCGTCGGACCTCTACCAGAGCGACGGCCGCCGCCCGTTCGCGTCGATCAACTTCGTCACCGCGCACGACGGCTTCACGTTGAACGACCTGGTGTCGTACAACGAAAAGCACAACGAGGCCAACGGCGAGGACGGCCGCGACGGCGCCGACGACAACCGGTCGTGGAACTGCGGCGCGGAGGGCCCGACCGAGGACGAGAAGGTCCTCGACCTCCGGGCGCGGCAGCGGCGGAACCTGATCGCCACGCTGCTGCTCTCCCAGGGCGTGCCGATGATCCTGCACGGTGACGAGTTCGGCCGCACCCAGCAGGGCAACAACAACGCCTACTGCCAGGACAACGAGCTGTCCTGGGTCGACTGGTCGCAGCTGGAGCACCACCGCGATTTGTACGAGTTCACCTCGGCGGTGGTGGACCTGCGCCACCAGCACCCGGTGTTCCGCCGCCGCCGCTTCTTCGCCGGCCGCCCCATCCGCCGCGGCGACGAACTGCGCGACATCGCCTGGTTCACCCCGGCCGGCGAGGAGATGACCGACCAGGACTGGGAGTCCGGCTTCGGCCGCACCATCACGGTGTTCCTCAACGGAACGGCGATCCCGGACCTCGACGCGCGCGGCGAGCGCGTGGTGGACGACTCGTTCCTGCTCTGCTTCAACGCCCACGACGACGACATGACGATGACCGTCCCCGACGGCGGGTACGGCGAGGAGTGGGCGATCGTCCTGGATTCGGCCACCGGCGAGGTGTTCCACCGATCGGTCGGCGGCATCCTGGTCGGCGGCGTGGCGGGCGACCAGCTGGCCACCCCGCGGACCGTGCCGGGCGGCGGAACGCTGGTCGTCGGCGGCCGGTCGCTGACCGTGCTGATGCGCACCAAGGAAGACTGACCCACCGCAGCCGGGTCGCCCTGCGGCGGCCCGGCTGCGCGGTCGTCGGTCAGCCGAGGCCGGGACCCCGGGCCGCGTGCGGCCCCGCACCGGTGCGGCCCGCGCGGGCCGTCAGCAGGCCGAGGGCGATCATGCCGACGCCCAGGCCCAGGTGCAGCCAGTTGTCGGCGGTGTTGACGGGCACGAAGTTCGCGTCGCTGCCGTGGTCGATGAGCAGCCCGTAGAGCCAGAGCACCAGGTAGACGACCCCGCCTGCGATGAGGTACGTCCGGGCGCCGCGCGCGGTGCGGGCCGACGCGAGGCCGACGACGCCGAACAGCAGGTGGACGATGTTGTGCAGCACCGAGACCATGAACACGCCGAGCAGCATGGCCATCGAGTCGTGGCCGGCGAAGCTCAGCTGGTCGTAGTCCGTCGTGATGCCCGGCACGAAGCCGAGCACGCCGACCAGCAGGAAGACGACCGCGACGACCGCGGCGGCGACCTGCACGGGTGTCCGGGTGCGGGCGGGTGTGGCGGTGGACATGGCAATTCCTTTCGGCAGGTGAAGCCCGAGGCTTACCCGGCCGGACCCGGACCAATCCCCGGCCCGGGTCTCGCTCCGGTTGCAAAGCCCGCCCATCCGGCTGATCCCCGGATTCGGGGGTGTAGCCGCGCCCGGCCCCGGGTACGCGCGCGGGAAGAGCTCGTTCCCCGGCGGCGACAGGTGAGAGTCCGATGACCGACACGGTGACACGCCCGGCTCCGATCCCCCACCGTCCGGTGTGGCGGGGTCCCCGCGGTGCCACGCTCCTGAAGACGATCCGCACCACCGACCACAAGACGATCGGCGTGCTGTACCTGACGACGTCGTTCGGCTTCTTCCTGATCGGCGGCCTGACCGCGTTGCTCATGCGGGGCGAGCTCGCCCGGCCCGGCCTGCAGTTCCTCTCGCCGGAGCAGTACAACCAGCTCTTCACCATGCACGGCACGATCATGCTGCTGCTCTACGCGACCCCGAACCTGTTCGGCTTCGCCAACTTCGTCCTGCCGCTGCAGATCGGCTCGCCGGACGTCGCGTTCCCGCGGCTCAACGCGTTCTCCTACTGGCTGTACCTGTTCGGTGGGCTGGTCGTCCTGTCGGGGTACCTCACCCCGGGTGGCCCGCCCGACTTCGGCTGGACCGCCTACACACCGCTGTCCAACGCCATCCACTCCCCCGGCGTCGGCGGCGACCTGTGGATCGCCGGCCTGATCGTCACCGGGCTCGGCACGATCCTCGGCGCGGTCAACATGATCACGACCGTGGTGTGCCTGCGGTGTCCCGGGATGCTCATGTGGCGGATGCCGATCTTCACCTGGAACATCCTGTTCACGTCGGTGCTGATCCTGCTGGCGTTCCCGATCCTCACCGCGGCGCTGTTCGCGCTGCTGGCCGACCGGCACCTCGGCGCGCACGTGTTCGACCCGGAGAACGGCGGCGCGATCCTGTGGCAGCACCTGTTCTGGTTCTTCGGCCACCCCGAGGTCTACGTGGTCGCGTTGCCCTACTTCGGGATCGTCACCGAGATCGTGCCGGTGTTCAGCCGGAAACCGCTGTTCGGCTACAAGCTCATGGTGTTCGCGACGATCGGGATCACCGGGCTGTCGGCGGTGGTGTGGGCGCACCACATGTTCGCCACCGGTGCCGTGCTGCTGCCCTTCTTCTCGATCATGACGTTCCTCATCGCGGTGCCGACCGGGATCAAGTTCTTCAACTGGATCGGCACGATGTGGCGGGGACAGCTGACCTTCGAGTCGCCGATGCTGTGGTCGGTCGGCTTCATGGTGACGTTCCTGCTCGGCGGCCTGACCGGGGTCATCCTCGCGTCCCCGCCGCTGGACTTCCACGTCCACGACAGCTACTTCGTCGTCGCCCACTTCCACTACGTGCTGTTCGGCACGATCGTGTTCGCCACCTTCGCCGGCATCTACTTCTGGTTCCCGAAGATCACCGGCCGGATGCTCGACGAACGACTGGCGAAGTGGCACTTCTGGACGACGTTCATCGGCTTCCACACGACGTTCCTCATCCAGCACTGGCTCGGCGACGCGGGCATGCCGCGCCGCTACGCGGACTACCTCTCGAGCGACAACTTCACCTGGATGCACATGGTGTCCACGATCGGCGCGTTCCTGCTGGGCCTGTCGGTGCTGCCGTTCATCTGGAACGTCTTCAAGAGCTACCGCTACGGCGCCCCCGTCGTCGTCGACGACCCGTGGGGCTTCGGCAATTCGCTCGAATGGGCCACGACGAGCCCGCCGCCCCGGCACAACTTCCTCGAGCTGCCCCGCATCCGCTCGGAGCGCCCCGCCTTCGAGCTGCACTACCCGCACATGGTCGAGCGGATGCGCGCCGAAGGCCACGTCACCCGCGGCCACCCCGGCGACAAGGCGTCGCCGGCCGAGGTCGCCGCGGGTGCCATCCAGCCCAGCGACCAGGGCGACAGTGACGACCCCCGCGGCCGCTGACCCGGGTCCGCCGCTGCAGGCGTGGGAACGGCGGCGGCTGCGCGGGATCGAGCGGGGCCTGGAGGCGGGCGCCCGGCGGCGGCTCCGGTGGTGCCTGTGCTTGGACGCCGTCGCATTGTCGTTGCTGGCGGCGGGGATCTTCCTGGCGTTGCCGTGGCTGTTCCCGGCGTGCGTCGCCGGGAACCTCGCCGTCTGCGCGCACCTTCAGCGGCGCTGAGCGCCGGTCACAGGATCGGCGCGCCACCCGTCACCGCGACGCGGGCGCCGGAGACGTAACTGCCGTCGTCGGAGGCCAGCAGCACGTACACCGGCGCCAGCTCGGCCGGCTGACCGGCACGGCCCAGCGGCACCTGCTCGCCGAAGGACTGCACCTGCTCCTCCGGCATGGTGGACGGGATGAGCGGCGTCCAGATCGGCCCCGGTGCGACGCTGTTGGCCCGGATCCCCCTCGGTCCCAGCAGCTGCGCGAGCGCCGCGCACATGTTGGCGATGCCCGCCTTCGTCACGTCGTAGGGCAGCAGCTGCGGCGTCGGGTTGTCGGAGTTCACCGACGAGCTGCCGATGATCGACGCCCCGGGCTTCATGTGCGGCACGGCCGCCTTGGCGAGGTGGAAGAACGCGCTCAGGTTGGTGGCGAGGGTGTGGTCCCACTCCTCGTCCGGGATCTCCTCCAGGGTCTCGTGGGTCATCTGAAAGGCGGCGTTGTTGACCAGGACGTCGATCCGGCCGAACTCCTCGACGGTGCGGGCGACCAGGGCCCGGCAGTGCGCGGGATCGGCGACGTCCCCGGGCACGACGACGGCCTTCCGCCCGGCCTCTTCCACCCAGCGCCGCGTCTCTTCGGCGTCCTCGTGCTCGTCGAGGTAGGAGATCAGCACGTCGGCGCCTTCCCGGGCGTACGCGATCGCCACCGCGCGGCCGATCCCGCTGTCCGCGCCGGTGATGAGCGCCGCCTTGCCGGTCAGCTTGCCGGAGCCGCGGTAGCTGTGCTCGCCGTGGTCGGGCCGCGGCGTCATGGCGGCGGTGGTGCCGGGCGGGGTCTGCTGCTGGGCGGGCTGCTCGGGCACGGTGGCTCCTCCGGGACGGGAATGGATCTCCCGCCCCGTGTTCCCGGTGACGCCCGGCTCACACTGTCATCTTGAGGATGACTTCCTACTTGTCATCGTTTGGATGACATGCTAGAACAGTGGTGCGTGTTGACACCCACCGTCGAAGCCCAGAAGGAGGACACCGATGTTGATGCGCACCGACCCGTTCCGTGAGCTGGACCGCCTGACCCAGCAGGTCTTCGGCACCGCGGGAACCTGGTCGAAGCCCACCGCGATGCCGATGGACGCCTACCGCGCCGGCGACGAGTTCGTGGTCTGCTTCGACCTGCCGGGCGTCGCTCCGGACGCCATCGAGCTCGACATCGAGCGCAACGTGCTGACGGTCAAGGCCGAGCGCCGCCCCCTCCCCGGCGGCGACACCGTGGAGATGCAGGTTTCCGAGCGGCCGCTGGGCGTGTTCTCCCGCCAGCTGTTCCTCGGCGACAGCCTCGACACCGACCACATCGCCGCCGACTACGAGGCGGGCGTCCTGACCCTGCGCATCCCGGTAGCCGAAAAGGCCAAGCCCCGCCGCATCGAAATCGGCGGCGACCGATCCGGCCGCCGCGAGATCCAGGCCTGATGGAGGAGAGGTGTCACGCCGCGGCGGAGAGGATCTTCGCCGCGGCGGCGGACCTGGGCACCACCCGCCAGGAGGCGATCCTCGTGACCCGGGCGGTTCACGCGGTCAAGAAGGGCCGCCCGACCGAGGTCGCCTTGACGGACACCCCGCAACACCGCCGCCGCAGGCTGGCCCACGTGGTCGGCACGGAACTGTGGCAGCCGGGCATCAACCCGGACGAGCTCCTGGCGGCCGTAATCAGCGCGGGCCGCACGGCCCCGAGGCGCCAACAACCGCCGGCGGCTGCTTGACGCCGGGCAGCAGGCGGCGGCCGGTTGGGTGGCCGAAACTGTCGGTGGTCGCCGGTAGAGTGGAAAACGGGGGGCGCCCCGGCGGCCTTCCCGCCTCGGCAAGCCACCAACCCTCACCCAGGCCGCCTTCCGCGGCCTGGCAGCGCTCCGGCAAAGCCGGAGTGCCTTTCACCTACCTCACCGCCCCCAACCGGCACGCGGCCCCCAGACCGGCACCCCACCCAGACCTCCCCACCACCCCGATCCGAAGCCCAAACACGGCCGGTGGGGCCGGGTCAAGGCACGCTTTCCCGCCTTGACGCGGTACCACCGGCCGTAGTGACAATTCAGGCTTCGGGGTGGTGGGCACCGAACAACGCTCCACCGCAACAGCGACCAACTTGGGGCCGGCACCGCAGAAACCCGCACCCCCAAGCAAACCAACCCGCTACCCGTCAGCCCGCCGCACCGTAACCGCAGGCCCATCCCCCGACCCGGACAACGGCGTCGCCCCGAACCAGTCCAGGCACACCACCATCGCGTCGTCCTCCGCCTGACTACCGTGCCGCCGGGTCGAAAGCTCCCGCAGCATCGCGCCCGGCACGTGCGCCGCCGGCAGGTCGGCCGTCGCCGACACCGCCTCGGCGAGTTCCCGGTCGCCGTACCGCTCGCCGTGCGAGCCGAGCGCGTTGTACACGCCGTCGCTGACGAACACGAACCGGTCGCCGTCGGCCGCCTGGAAGCTTTCGAGCGTGTAGATCGTGCCGTCGAACGTGCCGAGCGGAAGCTGCTCGTCGAAGAGGATCCGCTCGGCCTTGCCGTCCCGCAGCCGCCACAGGCGCGGCGAGCCCGCGTCGACCACCTGCACCGCGCCGGTGCCGAGGTCGAACTCCAGCAGCAACGCGGCCACGTGCTCGGCGCCGCGGTAGTGCGCGTACAGCGCCTGGTCGGCGAGTTCGGCCTGCGCGTCGAGCGCGATGCCGGCGCGCCGGGCGTTGCGCAGCGCGTTCACCGCGAGGTTCGTCAGCAGCGCCGCCTCGCTGCCCTCCCCCATGCCGTTGATCAGCGTGACCGCGAGCTTCCGCGCGGAGGCCGACCAGTCGAAGCAGTCCCCGTAGATGGCGTAGGCCGGCTCCAGCTGACCGCCGAGCGCGAACTCGGCGCGGGTGCAGGCCCGCCCCGGCAGCAGCTGCCACTGCATCTCCGCGGCCAGCGTCAGCCGTGACGAGCGCCGGGCCTGGATGTAGAGGTCGGTGTCCCGGTCGGCGACGAACAGCTCGTGGGCCACCGCTTCGGCGAACCGCTGGAGCTCGGCCCACACCGGCGGCTCCGGTTCGCACGGCAGGGTGACGGCCAGGACGCCGAGCCGGTCACCGCGGACGCTGACCGGCAGGTAGCCGGTGACGCGGTCGCCGTCGCGGGAAAACGTCGCCGCCTGCGTGAGGAACGCCGCCCCGGGGATCGTGCCGTCGACCGGGACCGGCTCCGTCGAGTAGGGCTGCTCGCCCACCTGGCACAGCTCCGTGAGGGCGTAGTCGGCCATCAGCAGCTCGACCGCTTCGGCGCCGAAGTGCTCGCCGAGTCCCGAGCGCAGCGCGCCGGGCAGGTCGTGCGGTGGTACGTCACGGAGGAGACGCTCCACCGCCAAGGATCTGTCCAACGCCTGCCTCCTGCTCACGCACCCGTGCCGGGATGGTTCTGTCGAGTCTGCGCCGCTCCGGCGCGCCGGTCCACGGCGAGTCGCGTTGGCTGTGCTGCCGGTTCAGCATAGGGATGCCAGAGTGGACGCCGTGGATCGATCCCGCGAGCAGGCCGCCCCGGACGGGCCGGCCGCCGTGCCGGACCTCGCCCGCCTCCTCGAGTCGGTGGTCGAGGGAGAGCGGGACGTCTCACCGCGCCCGCTGTCGATCTCGCAGCTGCGCGCGGTCGTCGCGCTGGATCGCCACGACGGGGTCAACCTGCGGCAGCTGGCCGAGCAGCTGGGCTCGACGCCGCCGCTGGTCAGCAGGCTGTGCGACCGGCTGGAGGCGGTCGGCTTCCTCGAACGGCTGCCCAGCGCGCGCAGCCGGCGGGAGCTGACGCTGCGGCTGTCCGACCGCGGGCGGGCCTACCTGCAGGACCTGCGGTCCCGGCGCCGGGACCGCGTCCAGGCGCTGCTGGCGAAGATGAGCCCCGCGGGCCGGCTCGCCCTGGCCACCGGGCTGCAGGAATACCGGGCACTGGCCGAGGCCGCCGGTGACCTGCCGGATTTGCGTTCCTGATTCAACTGTTGTTATATGACAATCACTCGGTCGGCGTACAGCAGAGCGCGCCTCGAACACGGAGGAGGGCGTCGGTGCTGGGCACGGACGACAGCCAGGTCCGCTCGGTCCTGGCGCGGATGCTGGAGGAAGACCGGTCCTCGCTGGCCCGCGACTGGGCCGGGCAGGAGCCGCACGACGGCGACCGGAACGGGCAGGACCTGCGCCGCGAAGCCGTCGAGCTGCTGGAAGCCCTCCGCAACGCGCTCAGCAGCACGCTTCCGGTGTCCCGGATCGTCGACCAGGACCCCGCCGTCCGGGACGCGCTGACGTCGCTGTCGGAGCGCCGGGCCCGCGCGGGCGCCCAGCCGTCGGCCACCGCCATGGCGATCCTCGCGCTCAAGCGCACGATGCTGAGCGCGATCGAGCGGCACACCGACGATTCCGCGCTGCGCTACCGGGCCGCGCTGCTGGTCAACGAGCTGCTCGACAGCGCGGGCGTGCTGACGTTCGAGGTCTACTCCGCCGGCCGGGAGCGGATCATCCGCGAGCAGCACGACCAGATGCTCGAGCTGTCCACGCCCGTGGTGCGGCTGTGGCGCCACGTCCTCGCGGTGCCGCTGATCGGCACCCTCGACAGCGCTCGCACGCAGGTCGTGATGAACAGCCTCCTGGAGGCGATCCAGGCGAACGAGGCGCGGGTGGCGATCATCGACATCACCGGCGTCCCGACCGTCGACACCGCGGTCGCCCACCACCTGCTGCAGACGGTCAGCGCCGTCCGGCTGATGGGCGCGGAGTGCGTGATCAGCGGGATCCGGCCGTCGATCGCGCAGACCATCACCCAGCTGGGCATCGACCTCTCGCACATCGTCACGCGCGGCTCGCTGGCCGACGCGCTGGCGACCGCGATGCAGCTGCTCGGCGACAGCGCCCGCCCGGGCGCGGTGACCGGGTGAACGCCGGGCTGCCGATCCTGCGGCTGGGGGACATCCTGCTCAGCGGGTTGCTGAGCGACCTGGACGACAAGACGGCCCTCGCCTTCACCGACGAGCTGACCACGCGGATCGCGAACGAGGGCATCCGTGGGGTGATCATCGACATCTCCCGGCTGGAGATCATCGACTCGTTCGTCGCGCGCGTGCTCATGGAGCTGGCCGGCACCGGGCGGCTGCTCGGGACGCGGATGATCGTGGCGGGGATGCGCCCGGCCGTCGCGCTGACCCTGACCGAGCTGGGGCTGCAGCTCACCGGCGTCCGGACCGCCCTCAACGCGGAACAGGCGATGGAGCTGCTGGGCTGGCGCCGTCCCGCCGAAGAAGCGCCCCATGCTTCCTGACGAACGGACCGCCGCTTCCGGTGAGCACCCGGTCCGGGTGGAGGAGGACCTCCTCGCGGCCCGGCACGCCGTGCGGGCGGCCGCGGTCGCCGCCGGGTTCACCATCGTCGACCAGACGAAGATCGTGACCGCGGCCAGCGAGCTGGTCCGCAACGCCTACATCCACGGCGGGGGCGGCACGATGACCGTCGAGACCGTGCGGGACCCGGCCGGGCGCCTCGGGCTCCGGCTGCGGGTGCGCGACGAAGGGCCCGGGATCGCCGACGTCGCCCAGGCGATGACCGACGGGTTCAGCACCGGCGCGGGGCTCGGGCACGGCCTCGGCGGCACGCGGCGGCTGGTCGACGAGTTCGACCTCGACACCGCGCCCGGCCGCGGCACGACCGTCACGGTCGTGCGCTGGAAGCCATGACCGCGACCGTCGCCGGGCTGACGCGCCAGATCCGCGTCGACCACCCCAGCGCGGGGTACGCCGCCGCCCGCGTCGCCCGCGAAGTCGCGCACGAGGCCGGGCTCACCGGCGTCCGCGCCGACCGGGCCGCGGTGGTGGCGGCCGAGCTCGCGGGCAACATCGACAAGCACACCGGCGGCGGTGCGGTGTTCGTGCAGCGGGCGCTCACCGGCCGCGGCGTCGACGTGCTGGCCGCCGACGACGGTCCCGGCATGGCCGACCTCGACCACTGGCTGCTCGACGGCAACACGACGACGGCCACCCTCGGCACCGGCCTCGGCGCGGTGAAGCGGATGGCGGCCGAGTTCCGGATCACGTCCTCGCCCACGGCCGGCACGCTGGCCGCCGCCCGCCTGCTCGACCCCGCCGCGCCGCCGGGCCGTCGCGCGATCGGGCACTTCCGCCTGCCCCGCGACGGCGAGGAGTACTGCGGGGACGCCGTCGCGCTGGCCGACGTCACGGGCAGCCGGACGGCCGTCGTCGCCGACGGGCTCGGCCACGGACCGGACGCCGCCGAAGCCGCGGACACCGCGCTGCGCGTGTTCACCGAGAACCCGGACCGCCCGCTGCCGCACCAGCTCACGAACATGCACCGCGCGCTGCGCACCACCCGCGGCGCGGCGGTCGCGCTGGTGCGGATCGCGCCGCGGCGGCTCGAGTTCTGCGGCGTCGGCAACGTCAGCGGCGCGAGCCTCGGCGACGGCCCGTCCCGGCTGCTGCTCAGCACGCCCGGCATCGTCGGGTTCACGCTGCCGTCGGCGCCGGTCCGGCACCTGACGCTGGCCGACGACGACGTCGTGGTCCTGCACACCGACGGCGTCGGCACCGGCTGGCGCGTCCCGGGCCGGGCCCCGGACCTGCTGCTGCTCGCCGCGGACCTCGCCCACCGGCACCGCAACGCCCGCGACGACGCGGCGATGCTCGCCCTGAGTGCGGACCGGTCCGCCTGATGCGCCCCGATCTGGCCCGGATCCGGCGGCGCCTCCGCAAAGCGTGCACCGAAGCGGGCGTGCCCGCCGACGAACGCGGGCGGCTGGTCCTCGCCGTCACGCTGCTCGCCGAACCGGCGCTCACGGCGGGCGAAACGGTGAATGTGGCCACGGCGGCCTCGGACCGGCGCCTGGCGGTCACGGTGCGGCTCGAGCACCCCGTCAGCCAGGGCAGCCGCGACGCCCTGCCCCTGCTGCCCGAGCGCGGCGACGACCCGACGCTGACCTGGCACCTCGCCGGCGGCAGGCCCGCGGCCCCGGCCGCCCCCGACGACGACCGGGCCACCCGCGAAGAGATGCTGGCGCTGGTGGCCCGCACCGACACGCTCGCCAACGAGCAACGGGACCTCAAGCACGAGCTCGCGGAGACCAACAGCGGCGTGCTGGCGATGTACGT
The DNA here is from genome assembly GCF_053601215.1 of Amycolatopsis sp. NPDC004772. Lineage (NCBI taxonomy): Bacteria > Bacillati > Actinomycetota > Actinomycetes > Pseudonocardiales > Pseudonocardiaceae > Amycolatopsis > Amycolatopsis sp. NPDC004772. The sequence continues at coordinate 24,101 of NZ_JBSGBK010000010.1, read as the reverse complement.
CGAACTGGAGCAGCGGGACGAGCAGCTCCGCCGTGCGCACGCGGCGATCTTCCGCGAGCTGGAGGACGCGCTGCGCCCGCGGCCGCCGGTGGTGCCGGGCCTGGAGCTGGCCGTCCACTATTCGCCGACCGACCAGGACTCCCCCACCGGCGGCGACCTGTACGACTGGTTCGTCCTCCCCGGCGGCGAGGTGCACGTGACCCTGGTCGACGCGGTCGGCCACGGCGTCACCTCGACCCGCCACGCCCTGACCGTGACGCACGCGATCCGCACGCTGGCCCTGGAGGGCCACCCGTTCCGCGACCTGATCGCCCACGCCTCCCACACCCTGGCGGCGATCGAGCCGGCCCTGATGGCCACGGTCCTCCTGGCCCGCCTCGACCCGGCCACCGGCCACACCCGCTTCGCGAGCGGCAGCCACCCGGAACCGGTGCTCGTCACCGCGGCCGGCGCCGCACGCCTGCTGCCCCCGCCGGCGCCGGGCCGCGGAGTCGGTTTCCCCGACCCGGGCAGCCGGGAGCTGGTCGACGTGGTCCTCGACCCGGGCGACACGGTCCTGCTGTACACCGACGGCCTGGTGGAGAGCCGCAAGGACATCGACGAGGGCCAGGCCCGGCTGCTGGCCCTGGCCGGGCGGCTGTGCGCCCACCCGGTGGCGGACCTGCCGCGCGAGCTGGTGACCCGGATGCACGACGTCGTCCTGCATGCGGACGACACGGTGGTGCTGGCGCTGCGCCGGACGCCGTTCGCCGAAGGTTAGGCGCACCGGCCCCGGGTATGCCGACGCCCTGCCGGAGGGGAGTCGCTGTGCGTGCGATGGTGTACCGCGGGCCGTACAAGATCCGTGTCGAAGAGAAGGACGTCCCCGCGATCTGCGGCTCGGACCTGCACCTCTACCACGGGATGATGCCGGACACCCGCGTCGGCACGACCTTCGGCCACGAGTTCATCGGCGTGGTCGAGGAAGTCGGCTCCGGGGTGCGGAACCTCGAGCGCGGCGACCGGGTCATGGTGCCGTTCAACGTCTTCTGCGGCACCTGCTGGTTCTGCGCGCGGGGGTTGTACTCCAACTGCCACAACGTCAACCCGAACGCCACGGCCGTCGGCGGCATCTACGCTACTCCCACGCATGCGGGCGTCGGAGCGGCCGCCGATCGCCGAATCGAGCGATCGCCTGCGCGCGCGGATCCCGGGCTGGGGCGCGGACCTGGACCCGGCCGACCGGCCGTCGGAACCGAAGCTGCGGTGGCAGGCCGACCGCGGTGGCACCCACTGGGACTTCCCCGAGCGACAGCCCGAGAAATGGCCGCGGAACGCTCGATCGAGCACGCGGTCCGGAAGCTGGTGCGGCGCCGCCGTTCTTCTACTGCGGCCCGTTGGTCAGCGAAAGGTTGAACGTGTACCGGGACGCCCGGTACACGTGCCATCCGTACTCGACCACCCGACCCGAGTCGTCGTAGGTCGTGCGCTGCATCGTGAGCAACGCGGCCCCCGGCTCCTCCCCGAGCAGTTCCGCGTCCTCCTCGGTGGCGAGCCGGGCGCCGATGTTCTGCTCGGCCGCGTGCAGCCGCACCCCCGCCGACCGCAGGAGCTGGTAGAGGCCGCGCTCGCGCAATTCGTCGTCGCCCGGGTCGATGACGCCGTCGGGCAGGTAGTTGTTCATCAGGGCGAGCGGCTCGCCGTCGGTCGACCGCAGCCGCTTCAGCCGCCGGACGCGCGTCAGCCCGGGGGCCTCCAGCAGCTCGGCGACGTCGGGGCCGGCCTCTTCGACCTCGTTGACCAGCACCGCCGACTCCGGCTTGCCGCCCAGCCCGGCGAGGTCGTCGAACAGGCTGCTCAGCCGCAGCGGCCGGGCGACCTTCGTGCGGACGACCTGCGTGCCGACCCCGCGCCGCCGCACGAGCAGGCCCTGGTTGACCAGCGTCTGGATCGCCTGGCGGATCGTCGGCCGCGACAGGCGCAGGCTCGCGGCGAGGTCGACTTCGTTGCCCAGCCGCGCGCCCGCCGGCAGCCTGCCGTCCTCGATCGCGGCGTGCAGCTGCCGGGACACCTGGAAGTACAGCGGTTCCGGGCTGCCCGGGTCCAGGACGATCTCGCGCCCCGCGTCCCAGGCCGGGAAGGCGGCGTCCAGCTTGCTCATCCGCGGAGCGTACCGCCTCAGGGCCACCTGTTGGGATGACCTGTTGTCCATATGTCTTGACAAAGTCTCGGCCCCCTGGAATCGTCGCCTCCAGGAGCACGAAGGCCGTGCCCCGTCAGACCGGCTGGGAGCGAACCGTGACCGACGTGCTGCGCCGCATCGTCGCCCGACGCGTGCACGATCCGGGAGCGATCGCCGAGGCGGCCGCGAACCGCGTCCGGGCCGAATCGCCCTTCAACGACAAGGGCCGCACGATGATCATCGCCGCGGACCACCCCGCCCGCGGCGCGAACGCCGTCGGCGGCAACCCCTCGGCGATGGCCGACCGCGGCGAACTGCTGGAGCGGCTGTGCCTGGCGCTGGAGCGGCCAGGGGTCACCGGCGTCCTGGCCACCGCGGACGTCATCGACGACCTGCTGCTGCTCGGCGTGCTCGACGGCAAGACCGTGCTCGGGTCGATGAACCGCACCGGGCTGGCCGGGTCGAGTTTCGAGATCGACGACCGCTTCGCCTGCTACGACGCGGAAACGATCGAGCGGATGCGCTTCGACGGCGGCAAAGCCCTGACCCGGATCTGCCTCGACGACCCGGCCACCCCGAGCGTCCTGGAGAACACCGCGAAGGCGATCAACGAGCTGGCCGACCGGAAGCTGATCGCGCTGGTCGAGCCGTTCCTGTCGAGGTGGGTCGACGGGCGCGTGCAGAACGACCTCTCCCCCGACGCCGTGATCAAGTCGATCACGATCGCCGCCGGCCTCGGCCGCTCGTCGGCCTACACCTGGCTCAAGCTGCCGGTGGTGGACGACATGGAGCGCGTGCTGGCGTCTTCGACCCTGCCGGCCGTCCTGCTTGGCGGCGAAGTCAAGGATCCGGACGCGGCCTTCGCCGCCTGGCAGCGGGCCCTGACCCAGCCGACGGTGCAGGGCCTGGTGGTCGGCCGCTCGCTGCTCTACCCCCACGACGGTGACGTCGCCAAGGCCGTCGACACGGCGGTGGGCCTGCTGTGAACCCGCATTCCCGCACGAACCGAAGGAATCCCGTGAACACCATCGAGCACTGGATCAACGGCACGGCCACCCCGGCGAGCTCCACCCGCACGGCGCCGGTCTACGACCCGGCCACCGGGCGGCAGCAGGCGTCGGTCCTCCTCGCCGAAGCGTCCGATGTGGACACCGCGGTCACGGCCGCGGCCAAGGCTTTCGAGTCGTGGGGCAATGCGTCGCTGTCCCAGCGCACCAAGGTGATGTTCGCCTTCCGCGAGCTGCTCGTGCAGCACGAAGACGAGCTGGCCCGGATCATCTCCGCCGAGCACGGCAAGGTGATCGAGGACGCCCGCGGCGAGATCGTCCGCGGCCGCGAGGTCGTCGAGTACGCCTGCGGCATCGCCGACGCCCTCAAGGGCAGCTTCTCCGACCAGGTGTCCCGTGACGTCGACGTGCACGACTTCCGCCAGCCGCTGGGCGTGGTCGCCGGGATCACGCCGTTCAACTTCCCGATCATGGTGCCGCTGTGGATGCACCCGATCGCCATCGCCACCGGCAACACGTTCGTCCTCAAGCCGAGCGAGCGCGACCCGTCGGCCTCGAACTTCGTCGCGCGGCTGTATGCGGAAGCCGGTCTGCCCGACGGCGTCTTCAACGTGGTGCACGGCGACAAGACGGCGGTCGACGCGATCCTCGACCACCCGGACATCGCGGCGGTGTCGTTCGTCGGCTCCACCCCGATCGCCCAGTACGTCCATGAACGCGGAACGGCGGCAGGCAAACGCGTCCAGGCACTCGGCGGTGCGAAGAACCACGCGGTCGTCCTGCCCGACGCGGACCTCGAATTCGCCGCCGACCACCTCACGGCGGCTGCCTTCGGCTCGGCGGGCCAGCGCTGCATGGCGATCTCCATCGGCGTCGCCGTCGGCCCGGCCGGCGACGAGCTGGTGGAGATCCTCGAGCGCAAGGCCCGCGAAGTGAAGGTCGGCCCGGGCACCGACCCGGCCAGCGACATGGGCCCGGTCGTCACGGAGGCGGCCCGCGAGCGCGTGGAGCACTCGATCGCCCGCGGCGCCGAGCAAGGCGCGAAGGTCGTGGTCGACGGCCGCGGCCTGAAGGTCGAAGGCCACGAGGAAGGCTTCTTCGTCGGCCCGTCCCTGCTGGACGACGTTACCCCGGAAATGGACGCGTACCAGCAGGAGATCTTCGGCCCGGTGCTGGCCATCGTCCGCACCCGAACGCTCGACGAGGCCATCGCGGTGATCAACGCCAACCCGTACGGCAACGGCACGGCCATCTTCACCGCCGGCGGCGAAGCGGCCCGCAAGTTCCAGCGCGAGGTCAAGGTCGGCATGATCGGCGTCAACGTGCCCATCCCGGTCCCGATGTCGTACTACTCCTTCGGCGGCTGGAAGGACTCCCTCATCGGCGACAGCCCCATCCACGGCCCAGCAGGAGTCCGCTTCTACACCCGCGCCAAGGTGGTGACCACCCGCTGGCCCCACTCACAGGCGGCATTCACCTTCCCCACCTCCCACTGAAGGGTGCGGGGCGGAGCGCCCGGACGCTCCGCCTCGCACCCACTCGGCAGTCCCCGGCCAAGCGGCGGCGACCCCGCCGACCAACGCAAGGTCCCGCCCCGGACCGGCGTTAGCCCTCGCCGCCCGCCCGCCGCACCACCACGGCCCCGCCGGCCGCCATTCTCCGCCGCCCCGCCCGCCGCACCACCGCGGCCACGCACCCCCACCGGCCGCCATCCTTCGCCGCCCCGCCCGCCGCACCACCGCGGCCACGCACCCCCACCGGCCGCCATCCTTCGCCGCCCCGCCCGCCGCACCACCGCGACAGCGCATCCCCACCGGCCGCCACTCGTCCTCACCGCACCACCGCGGCAGCGCACCCCCACCGGCCGGCGTTTCCCCTCGCTGCCCCGCCGCGGCAGCGCACGCCCCAGCGAACCACCGGCCGCCCCCACAACCGGAACACCTTTCTCCGTTTTCCGGTACCGTGGCAGCAGCCCACCCGAAGGAGGCCGCCGTGGGGTACCGAGGTCCGCTGCCGAAGAACGCAGTCGAGCGCGTCAACACCTGCGTTGGCGCGCTCCGGACATCACCTCGCTGGGGGTCGCTCGTCCGGCGGCACCTCACGCAGGTCACCTACACCGGCCGGCGGTCGGGGCGGACCTTCAGCACGCCCGTCGGCTATCGGCGGGCGGGCGATGTCGTCACCATCGGCGTGCGGTTGCCCGATGCCAAGTCGTGGTGGCGCAACTTCACCGGCGACGGTGCTCCGCTCACCCTCGACCTCGACGACACCACGCGCACCGGGCACGCGGTCGCCCGCCGCGACCCGAGAGGCCGGGTCACCGTCACCGTCCGGCTCGACAACGAGGCCTAGCCGCGTTGTGCGGCCAGCCCGTGCCACAACAGGTCGGCGAGGTCGGCCGCGTCGCGGCGCCAGTCGCCGTTCGGGTCGAGCCACAGGAGGCCGCCCATGCCTCTCATGACCAGCTCCGGGGTCAGGCCCGGGCGGACCGTCCCGGCCGCCACGTTGGCTTCGAGCATCGCCGCGACCGCGCCGAGCATGTCCTCGTACGCGTCGCCCGGCAGCTCGCCGCGGGCCGCCGTTGCCGTGCGCAGCGCGTCGGCCAGGCCCTTCTTCGTCATCATGTAGTGGGCCACGTGGTCGGTCACCCACACGCGGAGCGCCTCCTCCGGGGCGTGCTTCTCCAGCAGCACCGGCACCACCTCCACGATGTGCCGGACCTCCCGCCGGTAGACCGCCAGGATCAGCGCCTCCGGAGTCGGGAAGTGCCGGTAGACCGTGCCGACGCCGACCTCGGCCTGCTTGGCGATCGCGTTGAACGAGACCTCGCCCGTGTCGGCCAGCGACGCCGCCGCTGCGATGAGGATGCGCTCGTGGTTGCGCCGCGTGTCCGCTCGGCGCGGGCTGACCGATCCGGTCGTCATCGTTCCTCCCGGTGGTCGTGCCGTCCCGCTGAATCTAGCCGAATCCTGGAGCTGCTCCAGCCTGCCCGGCTCGTTGCCAAGCGGATTGTAATCCGCTAGCCTCGCGACCGAGTGAAGCGGATGACTATCCGCTCCCGCCTTCACCGCCCCACCACACCGTCGGGCAGCCGCCCGGCTCCGCGGAAAGAGACCAGTGGACATCTCACTCGAAGTCAACGGCACCACCGAACACCTGGACGTCGATCCCGGCGTCACGCTCCTGGACGCGCTGCGCGAGCGCCTCGCCGTCACCGGCCCGAAGAAGGGCTGCGACCGCGGGCAGTGCGGCGCCTGCACCGTGCACGTCGGTGGCCGGCCCGTGCTGTCGTGCCTGACCCTCGCCGCCACCGTCAAGCAGCCGGTGACGACCGTCGAAGGACTGTCCACGGAGGACAGACTGCACCCGGTGCAGCAGGCGTTCGTCGACCAGGACGCCCTGCAGTGCGGGTTCTGCACCTCCGGGCAGATCATGTCGGCGGTCGCCGCCGTCGAGCAGGACGTCGAGGACGTGCGGGAGTTCATGTCCGGCAACCTCTGCCGGTGCGCGGCCTACCCGAACATCGTCAAGGCCGTCGAGCAGGCGAGGCGGGCCGATGCGTCCCTTTGAGCTGACCGCACCCACCACCGTCGAGGCGGCGGTCACCACGCCCGGCACCTACCTCGCCGGCGGGACGACCCTGGTCGACCTCATGAAGCTGGACGTCCTGACGCCGCAGCACGTCCTGGACATCAACGAAGTGCCGCTGCGCGGCATCGACACTGACGACGGGCTGCGCTTCGGCGCGCTCGAGCGGATGAGCGCCATCGCCGCGCACCCCGGCGTGTACCCGGCGATCTCGCGCGCCCTGTTGCTGAGCGCGTCCCAGCAGCTGCGGAACATGGCCAGCATCGGCGGGAACCTGCTGCAGCGCACGCGCTGCTCGTACTTCCGCGATGTCGCCATGCCGTGCAACAAGCGCGTTCCCGGCAGCGGCTGCCCCGCGCTCACCGGCGCGAACCGGATGCACGCGATCCTCGGCACGAGCGACTCGTGCGCGGCCACGCACGCCAGCGACGTCGCCGTCGCCCTGGTCGCGCTCGACGCCCGCCTGCGGCTGGCCGGCGAATCCGGTACCCGCGAGGTCGCGCTCGGCGACTTCTACCAACTGCCCGGCGACACCCCGGCCGTGGAGAACGACCTCCGCCCCGGCGAACTGATCACCGAGGTGATCGTGCCGCGGCTGGACTGGGCCGCGAACTCCACCTACGTCAAGGTGCGCGACCGGCAGTCCTACGAGTTCGCGCTGTGTTCCGCCGCCGTCGCGCTGGACGTCCGGGACGGGATCGTCGCCGACGCCCGCGTCGCGGCCGGCGGGGTGGGGACGGTGCCGTGGCGGCTGCCGTCCGTCGAAGCGGCCCTGCGGGGCGGCCCGGCGACCGAAGCCGCCTTCGAAGCGGCCGCGGCGGTGGCCGCCGACGGCGCGCGGCCGTTGTCCGAGAACGCGTTCAAAGTGCCGCTGTTGCAGCGGACCATCGTCCGGGCCCTGCTCGAACTGACCGACGGGAGCTCCCGATGATCACCCGGCTGGACGCGCCGCTGAAGGTCACCGGCGGCGCCAAGTACGGCGCCGACCACACCTTCCCCGGCATGGTCTACGGCTACGTCCTGCTCAGCACGATCGCCCACGGCGAGCTCGAGGCCATGGACGTCACCGCGGCGAAGAGCGCGCCCGGCGTGCTCGAGGTGTACACGCCGTTCGATCCGCTGGCGCTGAACACGCCGAGCCTGCCGATCTTCGGTGACACCTGGGTTCCGCTGCAGGACAAGGAAGTCACCTACTACGGCCAGCCCGTCGGCTTCGTGGTCGCGGAGACGTTCGAACAGGCCAGGGACGCCGCGGCGCTCGTCGCGGTCACCTACCGCGAGCGGCCCGCCCGGACCTCGCTCGCCGAGCACCTCGACACGGCCGAACCCGCGCCGCCGGCCATGGACGGCGCTCCCCCGGAGATCGAGGTGCTCGAAGACGGCGTCGAGTCCTTCGAAGCCGCCCTGGCCGCGAGCCCGGTGGTCGTCGAGGCGACCTACTCGACCGCGACGCAGAACCACGCCGCGATGGAACCGCACTCCGCGGTCGCGGTGTGGGACGACGGCGAGCTGACCGTCTACAGCGGGAACCAGGCGTCCCACATGCAGGCGGCCGAGCTGGCCATCGCGCTCGGCCTGGCGCCGGAGGCCGTCCACGCGGTCAACCCGTTCGTCGGCGGCGCGTTCGGCGGCAAGGGACGCACCTCCACGCCGGCCTTCCTGGCCGCGGCGGCGGCCCGCGCCCTCGGCCGGCCGGTGAAGGCCGCGCTCACCCGCGAACAGGTCTTCACCGCCACCGCCGGCCGGGCCGCGACGGTCCAGAAGCTCACGATCGGCGCCGAACCGGACGGCACGCTGGTCGCCCTGCGGCACGACTCGTGGTGCCACACCGACACCGCGCGGTCGTTCGTCGAACCGACGTCGCACGGCACCTCGCGCGAGTGGTACGCGACGCGGAACCTCTCGATCAGCCAGAAGATCGTGCCGTTGAACGTCCCGCCGACGACGTTCATGCGGGCCCCCGGCGAGGCGCCCGGCTCGTTCGCGCTGGAGAGCGCGATCGACGAGCTCGCCGTGAAGCTGGGCATGGACCCGATCGAGCTGCGCGTCCGCAACAACTCCACCGCCCCGCCCGGCCACGACCTGCAGTGGTCGAGCAAGCACCTCGACGAGTGCTTCCGCGTCGGCGCGGACCGCTTCGGCTGGGCACACCGCCCGGCGGGCTCCCGCACCGACGGCGACTGGCTCGTCGGCATGGGCGTCGCCACCGCGGTGTTCCCGGCCCTGCGCTTCCCGGCCACCGTCGGCATCACGCTGCGGGCGGACGACACCGCCGTCGTCGCGACGAGCGGTGCGGACCCCGGCACCGGCCTGCTCACCGTGCTCTCGCTGGTGGGCGCCGAATCGCTGGACATCCCGGCGGACCGGATCACCCCGCGCCTCGGCGACTCGGCCCTCCCGCCGGGCGGCATGTCGGGCGGCTCGACGGCGACGGCGAGCGCGGGCACGGCGATCATGCTCGCCGCCACCAAGGCGATCGACGAGCTGACCGCGCTCGCGTCCGATCCCGGTGCGCCGTTCGCCGGCCGCCAGGTCACCTACGCCGACGGCCGCGTCTTCGCCGACGGCGACTCGATGACCTTCGGCGACCTGCTGCGGGCGGTGGGCCGCGAAACGCTCGAGGTGACCGGGACGTCGGCGCCGGGCGAGGAGCTGACCAAGCACTCGTTCGCCTCGTGGGGCGCCCAGTTCTGCGAGGTCCGGGTGCACAAGTGGACGCGCGAGGCGCGGGTGTCCCGGATGCTCGGGGTGTTCGACGCCGGCCGGATCATCAACGACAAGGCGGCCCGCAGCCAGATCATGGGCGGCATGATCTGGGGTGTCTCGGCCGCGCTGCACGAGGGCCTGGAGATCGAGGCGAACGGCCGGCTCGCCAACGGCGACTTCGCGAGCTACCTGCTGCCGGTCAACGCCGACATCCCGGAGGTCGGCGTCCACTTCGTCGAGTACCCCGACACCCTCCACAACGCGGTGGGCGCGCGCGGCCTCGGCGAAATCGGCACCGTCGGCATGGCGGCGGCGGTCGCCAACGCCGTGTACAACGCCACCGGCATCCGCGTCCGGCACATCCCGATCACCATCGAGGACCTCCTCGAAGGCTGACCGAGCGGGCAGGGCGTTCCCGGACGCCCTGCCCGCACCGCACCAGGAATTCACGGCGTCGCCCGGCATCCGGTCACTCCGGGCCCGGCGCCGTTATCCATCCGCGACAACCCCGGAGACGGAACGCCCATGACGGCGGCCCGTCCGCGGTCCTAGGCTGACGGGCGCTTCCCCCGACAGTCCACGAAGGGACCCCCGCATGACCGACCCCGTCGTCCCCACCACGTCCGGCGCGGTCCGCGGTCAGGTCACCCCCGCCGGCGTGGTGCTCTTCCGCGGCATTCCCTACGCCGCCGCGCCCGAAGGCGAGCTGCGCTTCGCCGAGCCCGTCCCCGCCCCACCGTGGGAGGGCGTCCGCGAGACGCGGAGACCGGGGCCGACGGCGCCGCAGCGCCGTCACGACGTGCCCGGCCTCGACCTGACCCCGCTCACCGGCACCGGCTGGCGGCCGGGACCGGAGTACCTGACGGTCGACGTCTGGACCCCGCAGCCGGGCGCCGCTTCCCTGCCGGTGCTGGTGTTCGTGCACGGCGGGGCGTTCCTCGGCGGTGCCGCCTCCGCCGCGGTCCACGACGGCACGGCGTTCGCCCGCGCCGGCGCGGTGCTGGTGACGGTCCAGTACCGGCTCGGCATCGACGGTTTCCTCCCCCTGGACGGCGGCGCGACCAACCTCGGCCTCCGCGACCAGCTCGCCGCCCTGCACTGGGTGCAGGAGAACATCGCGGCCTTCGGCGGCGACCCGGCCAACGTCACCCTCTTCGGCGCGGCCTCGGGCGCGGTCAGCGTCGCCTGCCTGCTCGGCTCGCCCCTCTCGACCGGCCTGTTCCGGCGCGCGATCGTCCAAAGCGGACACCCGGACATGGTCCGCGACGGCGTCCAGGCCCGGCGGCTGGCCAAGGTCGTCGCCGACGAGCTGAAGGCGGAACCGACGGCGGAAGCGTTCCGCAAGGTGTCGACCGAGCAGCTGCTCGACGCCCAGGACGCGGTCCTCCGCCCGGGCGGAGCCCCCGACCTCCGCGACGCGCTGGGCTACGACCGCGGCTACGGCTTGAGCCCCTTCCTCCCGGTGACCGGCGACGACGTCCTGCCGCACCACCCGGCCAAGACGATCAAGGCGGGCGCGGGCCGCGACGTCGACCTGATCGCGGGCAGCTGCAGCGAAGAGATGCGGCTCTACCTGGTCCCGACGGGCGCGCTGGAAGCGGTCACCGACGACCAGGCGGTGGCCTCCCTGGCAGTCTCGCACCCGGACCCGGCGGGCGTGCTGTACGCCTACGGCCTCGGTTCGGACCGCACGGCGGGCGAGGTCCTGGTCGAGGCCCTGACGGACCTGGTCTTCCGCGACGGCGTGCGCGACCTGGCCGAGAACCACACCGGCCGCACCTTCCGGTACGAGTTCGAGTGGGGCTCGCCCCTGCTCGAAGGCCGGCTGGGGGCGTGCCACGGGCTGGAGCTGCCGTTCGTGTTCGGGGCGTTGGACACGCTTTCGGGACCGCGCGGCCTGCTGGGCGAGAACCCACCGGTCGAGCTGGCGGCCGAGCTGAACGGCGCGTGGCTCCGCTTCGCGACGACGGGCTCGCCGGGCTGGGCGGAGTACACGGGCGAGGACACGATGTTCCACGCGTACTGACCGCGGCACGGCTGCGGTGCGCCCACCACTCCTCTCCGTGGGCGACCGGTAGATCACGAAGCGGTCGAGGGCTTTGCTCCAGCGGGCTGGCTCCGGGCCGGAACGGTTGACGGCTCCCCTGCCCCGCTGCCAGGCTCAGGCCGCCCGGACGGCCGGATGAATGGGGACCACCGATGCCCGAGGCGGGCTCCGCCGCACCGCCGCGCGCCTTCGTCCGCACGCTTCTGCGCAGCGGCACACCCGCGGAACCCGCCGACCCCGTGGGCGACAGCGGCGACCTGACCGCCGTCGGGGACGCGACGCTCGCCCGTGCCTCGCGCTACTGGGTGGCCGTTCCGCTGGCCTACCGGGCCGCCGCCTTCGTCAAGGTGTTCATCGGGTTCACCGCCTCGAACGGCGTGCTGGGGCTCGGGCCGGTGCTCGGGGCCACCGCCTTCGCCGTCGCCGCCAACACCGCGGCCGTCATCTGGGTGCTGCGCGCGGGTGGCCTGCGGGCCCGGCTCACCGGGCGCGCCCTCGGTCTGGACCTTTCCCTCGGTGTGCTCCTCAACCTCGTCGTCGCGATGACGGCGCCGGCCGAGATCCAGCCGTTCGCCGTCGACGTCTCGTGGACCTGGCTGGTCGGCTCGGTCGCCATGTGGGCCGGCACGTCCGGGCTGCCCGCCGCGCTGTGGCTGTTCGCCGCGGCCGTTCCGTTCCGGGCGCTGCTGACCCTGGCGGGCGGGCTGCCGCTGAGCAACCAGCTCGCCCTGAACCGGTCGATCGGCTGCATGGTGGCGCTGGCGGTGGCGATCGTGCTCGCCGTGGCGATCCTCATCCTGCTCGGCGTCGGCACGCGGTTCGCGGTGGACATCGGATTGCGGCGCGGGCGCGAGGCCGAGCGCCGCCGGACGCGGCGCATCATGCACGACAGCGTGCTGCAGACCCTCGAAGCCCTCGCCATTTCGGCCCCGGGCGACGACGCCCAGGCCGTCACGCGGCTTTCGGAGCTGCGGTCGGTCGCCAAGGCGGAGGCGGCCGAGCTGCGCCGCCGGATCACCGAGCCCGTGCCGACCGGGCCGACGCGGAGCTTCGCCGTCCAGCTCGCCGACGTCGCCACCGATCTGGCGCGCGACGGCCTGCGCACGCAGCTCGTCGCCGCGGACTTCGCCGATGACCACAAGGTCTCGCAGGACCGGCGCACCGCGTTGTGCGAAGCCGTCCGGGAAGCGTTGCGCAACACGGTGAAGCACTCGGGGACGAAGCAGGTCGTGTTGCGCGTGGAGGAACGCGACGGCGGGATCGCGGTGGTGGCCCGCGATCAGGGCCAGGGCTTCGACGTCCGCGACCGGCCCCCGGGCTTCGGTATCAGCCAGTCCATCATGGCCCGGCTGGCCGAGGTCGGCGGGCACGGCACGGTGGACTCACAGCCGGGCCGCGGCACCCGCGTCACCATGTGGGTGCCGGGCTGAGCCACGCTCTCAAGCAGCGTGGCGGGCGGCGCGCTCGGCGGCGAGGCTCGCGCGGCAGGCCGCGGTCAGCCGGGTGGTGGCGGCGCTGCCGCCGGCACCGCAGCGCGGGCAGGACATCGTCACGGCCAGGGCCAGCTCGTCCACCGCGACGGCCAGCTCGGTCCGGCAGCCGCGGCACCAGCGGTGCCGGGTGACCGGGCTGACGTGCGCCGGCGAGGCGACGCACTGGTGGATCCACCGGCCGTGCACGTGGCAGGTCAGCCGGCCGTCGGGCGCCAGCAGACCCATGTCCTCGGCGTCGTCCTCGGTGGCGAGCAGGACCGGCAGGCTCCGGACTCGGTTCGAGGTTCTGGTCATGGCGGTCATCGTGCTCCCCTTCCCGTCACCGGAGCGTCGATCCGGGCGGCCCCGGATCGACATCGCGCCGCGAGATGGCCGGATCCCGGCGATTCCTGGCGATCCCGCCACTCCTCCGGAGCCGCGAAGATCGCTAACTTCGGGCGCGTGTCGAAAATCCTGCTTTCGATCCACGTCCTGGCGGCGATCCTCGCCGTGGGCCCGGTCGCGGTCGCGGCCAGCATGTTCCCCGCCGCGGTCCGCCGCGACGACGTCAAGGCGGCGACCCTGCTGCACCGGATCTGCCGCGTGTACGCCTACGCGGCCATCGCGGTGCCGGTGTTCGGCTTCGGCGTCGCGGGCACGATGCACGTCATGGGCGACCCGTGGCTGCTCGTGTCGATCGGCCTGACGGCGGTCGCGGCCGCCGTGCTCGCGCTGCTGATCCTGCCGCGCCAGAAGCGGCTGCTGGCCTCGGAGTCCACATCGGACACGCTCGGCCGGCTGGCCATGCTGACCGGCGTGTTCAACCTGCTGTGGGCGGTGGTGACGGTGCTGATGATCGTCCGGCCCGGGTCGTCGACCGGTGCCTAGACCGCGACCGCGAGCGGCACGCGCACCGCCACGAAGTCCGGCCGGCGCCGCAGCGCGAACCCCAGCGAGAGGTAGAGGCGGATCGCCGAGGTGTTGCTCGCGGCCGCGTGCATCATCGGGATCTCGCCGCGCTCGCGGATGCCCGCGGCCACCGCGAGCACCAGGCGCGTCGCGAGGCCTTGCCCGCGGTGGGCCGGGTCCGTGCAGACCGCGCTGATCTCCGAGTAGCCCGGCGGGTGCAGGCGCTCGCCGGCCATCGCGACGAGCGCGCCGCCGCGCCGGATGCCGAGGTAGGTGCCGAGCTCGACGGTCCGCTTCCGGAACGGCCCCGGCCGCGTCCGCTCGACGAGGTCCAGCATCTCCGGCACGTCCGCGGGGCCGAGCCGGACGGCTTCCGGCTCGGGCGCGGCCGCGACCCCCTCGTCGACCAGCTGCACGCCGCGGACCTCGTCGAGCACCTCCCAGCCGGATGGCGGCCGGGCGACGGTCGCGGCCAGCACGACGACCGCACCCGGCCCGGCCAGCTCGGCGACGTCCAGCCAGTCCTGCTCACCCGGGTCGTCGGGCAGGGCCAGGAAGGGCGCGATGTCCTCGGGGTAGCGCAGCACGCGCCCCTGCCGTTCCGCGAAGTGGGCGTGCGGTCCGGCCAACGACGCCCAGGTCGGGTTGTCCAGCGGAGAAGCCATGGCCCCAGCATGCTGATCGGGGCCCGGTGACGGCCGCCACTCCCACATCCTGGGTAGGGGCGCACGATCGGCGCTCAGCCGACGGTGGTCAGCTCCTCGTCCGAGAGCACGCCGGACCCCGCCGACACCACCAGCCTGCCGCCGCCGACCCGGTAGCGGTAGTCGCCGTTGACCGCCACGAAGCCGTCGCCCTCGGCCTGGGCCGGCAGCATGATGTGGGTGTCGTCGGAGGCGGGCTGCCCGCGGGCCTGGCCGTCGTAGAAGATCCGGCCGTCGGGGGTCCGGCAGATCGTCACCAAGGACTTCGCGGTCTGCGCCACGAGCAGCGCGGTCCCCGTGCCGCCGGGCAGGTAGCGCGCGGCGTCCTGCGGGCACGGTTTGTCCGTCGCCGTGCTCGTGGACGGCGTGACGGGCGGGGTCACGCCGTTCGCGGTCGTGACCACGGTCTTGGTGGTCGGCAGCGCGGGTGTCGTGTACTCCGGGAACGGCCCCGTCGCGGACGGCGGAGGCCGCGAGCGCCCGGTGTAGAGCAGGACCCCGCCCACCGCGACGCCGGCGACCACCATCAGGGTCAGCAGCACCCACAGCGCCCGGGCACGGGCCCGGCCCGGCGCCAGGCCCGCGCACCGGGCGCAGCGCCGCGCCGCGGGGTCGTTGACCGCGCCGCACTGCGCACACGTCCAGGGAAAACCCGCCATCGGGCCTCCTTCGGCCCGGCGCCACGCCACGCCGGCTCCCCCATCGTCACCGACGGGGGCACCGGCTGCAACGGCTCGTGGCTAGCCGTGCACGACGTTGACCATCCAGGGGATGCCGAACTTGTCGACGCAGGCGCCGAATTCGTCGCCCCACATCTGCTTTTCGAACGGAACCGTGACGGTACCGCCCTCGCTCAGCCTGTCCCAGTAGCCGCGCAGGTCGCCGGCGTCGTCCCCGCTGAGGCTGACCGAGATGTTGGTGCCCGGGTTGTGCTCCATCCCGGCCGGGGTGTCCGCCGCCATCAGCGTGAAGCCGTTCTCGGCCTCCAGCTGGGCGTGCATGACCTTGTCCGCGTCCGCTCCTTCGGGTGAACCGAATTCCCCGAACGTGTTCAGGGTGAGCGTGCCGCCGAAGACACCCTTGTAGAACTCCATGGCCTGCCGCGCGTCGTCGCGGAAGCGCAGGTACGGGTTCAGACGAGAAGCCACGGCCATCTCCTTCGATCGGACGAGAGCAGCATCCTCGCAGAACACCGCGGCTGCGCCAATCGGCGGATTTTCAGGGGCGCGGTTCTTCGGGGCGGCTCAGAGCACGAACCGCCGCTGCGCGACCGGTTCGAGCGGCAGCGCGCCGTGCAAGGCCGCCCGGGCGCGCAGTTCCAGGGCCCGGTCCAGCCGGCGGGCCCCGGGTGCCGCGGTGTGGAACGTGCCGCGGTCGAACAGGTAGACCAGGGCCAGCTTCCCCTCGCGGCGCCCGGCCGGCTCGCCGAACTCGACGGTCGCGAACCGCAGGGACCCGCCGTACCCCGCCCTGGCCAGCCGGTCCGCGACGTCCACCAGGTCGCCGGTCAGCACGCGCAGGTCACGGTTGCGCCGCCAGCACCGGACCGTGGACCGGCCCTGGAGGTCCTGCGTCACCAGCGGGTGCACCGGCAGCCGCGCCGACGTCGCGGCGATCAGCTCCGCCTCGGTGCGCGCCAGCGCGTCCCCCGCCACCTTGAAGTCGACCGTGCCGCCGCCGGTGGGTGCGAGGCCGAGGGCGGCGCGCACCCGCGGGGCGGCCGCGGCGAGGGTGTAGAGGGACTGCAGGTGCGGGCGGGAGGTCCAGCACCGGACGAGCTTGCTGTCCAGCAGGGTCACGACGAACGTTCCTATCCTCATCTCGGAGGCCGCCGGACCGGGCGCACTGGCAGTGTCCACTGTGGACGTCAGGCGCGGGGACGCGGGGCCGGAAAGGACAGCATGCGCCCGCGCCGGGAGTTCCGGCCCCGAACCGGCCGGGCACGCGGCGAACGGCAGCACTTCGCCGCCGAACGGTCACGCCCGGTCAGGTTCCACCGATCAGCGGTATCCCTTTCAGCCGCGAGCAATCGTGATCACGGCCTGACCGAGGCCGGCTCGCCATCGGCTGACAACGCGTCGGAGGCACTTTCCTCCTTTCCTCACCAACCGGACATTTAGCGTTGCTAATAGATCTGAGGCAGAGCTACCTTCGAAAGCATGACCGAACTCGCCGACCGGCTGCTGGGGGCCGTCCAGGGCATCCGGCGGGTGGTGCGCCGGCGGGTGCGGGCCGACGTGCCGGGTAGCCCACTGCCCGGCGCCCAGGCCGAGCTTCTGCGCGTGGTGGCCGACCGCCCCGGCATCGGCGTCGCCGCGGCCGCTCGCGAGCTGCACCTGGCCAACAACTCGGTCAGCACGCTGGTGAACCAGCTCGCCGATGCGGGCCTGCTGCGCCGCGAGGCCGACCCCGCCGACCGGCGCGCGGCGCGGCTGGAGATCACCGCCGCGGCCGCCGAGCGGATGGCCGCCTGGCGCCGCGCCCGCACCGGGCTCGTCGCCGATGCCCTCGCGAAACTGTCCGAAGAGGACATCACCGCGATCGGGCAGGCGTTGCCGGCACTGGAAAAACTCACGGGCATCCTGAAGGAGCAGCCATGACCGAACCCGCGGCGGTGCGCTGCACCGGCCTGAGCCACTCGTTCGGCACGACCCGCGCGGTGGACGGTGTCGACCTCGAAATCCACCCGGGCGAGGTGTTCGGCCTGCTCGGCCCGAACGGCGCCGGCAAGACGACCACCCTCCGGATGATCACCACGCTGCTGCCGGCCGGCCCGGACCGCATCACCGTCTTCGGCGTCGACGTGGCGCGCCGCCGGATGGCCGTGCGCCGGCTGATCGGGTACGTCCCGCAGCAGCTGTCCGCCGACAGCGCGCTGACCGGCCGCGAGAACGTCGCCCTGTTCGCGCGGCTCTTCGACGTGCCGCGCCGGGAGCGGGCCGACCAGGTGCGGCTGGCCTTGGAGCTGGTCGGGCTGGCCGCCGACGCCGACCGCACGGCCAAGACGTACTCCGGGGGCATGATCCGCCGGCTCGAGCTCGCCCAGGCCCTGGTCAGCTCGCCGAGGCTGCTCATCCTCGACGAGCCGACGATCGGGCTCGACCCGGTCGCCCGCTCGTCGGTGTGGGACCGGATCGCCTCGATCCGCGAGGCGACCGGCATGACCGTGCTCGTCACCACGCACTACATGGACGAGGCCGAGCAGTACTGCGACCGCGTCGCCCTGATGCACGCCGGCCGCATCCGCGCGCTGGGCACCCCCGCCGAACTGGAGGCCGGCCTCGGCCCGGAGTCCACTTTGGACGACGTGTTCCGCGCGGTGACCGGGGACCGGATCGACCACGAAGAAGGAGGGATCCGCGGTGTCCGTGCCACTCGCCGTACCGCCCGCCGTCTCGGCTGACGAGGGCCCGCTGCGCCGGCTGCGCGTGCTCGGCGCCCGCGTCGGCGCGATGTGCCTGGTGGAGCTGCAGAAGCTGCGCCGCGATCAGACCGAGCTGCTCACCCGGGCGATCCAGCCCGCGCTGTGGCTGCTGATCTTCGGCGAGACGTTCACCCGGCTGCGCGCGATCCCGACCGGCTCGACGCCGTACCTCGACTTCCTGGCGCCGGGCATCCTGGCCCAGTCGGCGCTGTTCATCGCGATCTTCTACGGCATCCAGATCATCTGGGAGCGGGACGCGGGCGTGCTCGCCAAGCTCCTGGTGACCCCGACCCCGCGTGCGGCGCTCGTCGCGGGGAAGGCCTTCGCGGCCGGGGTCCGTGCGCTCGTGCAGGCGCTGATGGTGCTGATCTTGGCCGCGGTGCTCGGTGTCGGGCTGACCGCGAACCCGCTGAAGCTCCTCGCGATGGCCGTCGTCCTCGTGCTCGGTTCGGCGTTCTTCTGCTGCCTGTCCATCGTGATCGCCGGGATCGTGCTGTCGCGGGAACGGCTGATGGGCATCGGGCAGGCGATCACCATGCCGCTGTTCTTCGGCTCGAACGCGCTGTACCCGGTGGACCTGATGCCGTCGTGGCTGCAGGTGCTCAGCCACGTCAACCCGCTGAGCTACCAGGTCGACGCGCTGCGCGGGCTGCTCATCGGGACGCCCGCCCACCTGGGGACCGATTTCGCCGTGCTGGCGGTGGCGACGGCGGTGGCCGTTTCGGTCGCGTCGGCCCTGCTGGGCAGGTTGGCCCGGTGAGGCACATGTCTCACCGAACGGAACCTTTATCGCCCGATGCCTAATCTCGAATTCGTGAAACGTCGCGGGGGTGTGGTCCCTTTTGTCGGTTTGTGTCTGCTCGCCGGAATTCTGGTGGCCGGAACGGTGGCGCCCGCCGCCATCGGCGCGGGCCTGTTGTCGAATCAGGTCAGCGATTCGGTGGACGCCATTTCCGCCCAGCTCGCCGCCGCCGATCCGCCGCTGGTGACCACGGTCACCGACCGCGACGGCACCCCGATCGCGACGCTGTACGCCCAGTACCGCCTGCCCGTCACCGCGGCCGGGATCGCGACCACGATGAAGGCCGCGATCATCGCGGTCGAGGACCGCCGGTTCTACACCGAAGGCGGCGTCGACATGCAGGGGATGCTCCGCGCGGCGGTCAACGACAGCACAGGCGGGGCGCTGCAGGGTGCCTCGACGATCACGCAGCAGGAGGTCAAGAACTACCTGATCAACGTCGTCGACCGGAACGACCCGGCCGCCCAGCAGGCCGACCGCGAGGACTCGCTCGCCCGCAAGCTGCGTGAGGCGAAAATGGCCGTGCAGCTCAACGCGACCATGAGCAAGGACGACATTCTGGCGAATTACCTCAATGTGGTCGAATTCAGCGGAACCGTGTACGGGGTCGGCGCGGCGGCCAAGGCGTATTTCGGGACGACCCCGGACAAACTGACCGTTCCGCAGGCGGCGCTGCTCGCCGGAATGGTGAACAACCCCAGCATCTACAACCCGTACACGCACCCGGACAAGGCGCTGCAGCGCCGCAACCTGGTGATCGACGACATGGTCACCAACGGCTCCATTCCGGCCTCGTACGCGACGACGGCGAAGGCGGCCCCGCTCGGGCTGCTGCCGAACGGCCCGGTCACCCCGTCCGGCACCTGCCTGGGCGCGGCCCCGGACGCAGGCTTCTTCTGCGCCTACGCGGAGAGCTACCTGGTGCACGCCGGGTTCACCGCCGACCGGCTGGCCACCGGCGGGTACACGATCAAGACCACCCTCGACCCGCGCGTCTCGCAGGTGACCAAGGACGCCGTCGACGCGAACGTGCCGACCACCCAGGACGGCGTGGCCAACACCTTCGCCGTCGTCCAGCCCGGCCAGGACGGGCACCAGGTGCTCGCCATGGTCGCCAACCGCAACTACGGCACCGATCCGGCGCAGGGCGAGACGTCGACCGACATCGTCGCCGACGCGAGCAACGAGTTCGGCGCGGGCTCGTCGTTCAAGATCTTCACCTCGGCGGCGGCGCTCGTCTCCGGCAAGGCGGGCCTCGACACCCCGCTGCCCAACCCGGACAGCCAGTGCTTCCCGGTGCCGGACGCGCACGCCTCGTGCTACACCGTCCACAACGACGGTCACTACGCGGACCCGATCAGCCTGGCCGACGGGCTGGCGACGTCGCCGAACGTCGCGTTCGTCGGGCTGGAGAGCCAGGTCGGGATGCCCGCCGTGCTGGACATGGCCTACAAGCTCGGCCTGCGGAACACCCTCGCGACCAACGACGCCGGCCGCACGCCGGACCCGAAGTCGGGCAACCCGCAGTTCAGCGAGCCGCAGTCGCAGTACTTCCAGAACCTGCTGTCGTTCACCCTCGGCAACAGCCCGGTCAGCCCGCTGGAGATGGCGAACGTGTCGGCGACGCTGATGAGCGGCGGCGTCTGGTGCCCGCCGAACCCGATCCTGTCGGTGACCGACCGGAACGGCAACGCCGTGCCGGTCACGCAGCAGGCGTGCGAACGAGTCGTCCCCCAGGGCGTGGCGGACACCCTGGAAGCGGGGCTGAGCAAGGACACCACGAGCGGCACGTCCGCCGAAGCGGCCCACGCGGCCGGCTGGACCCGGCCCGACATCGGCAAGACGGGTACGACGCAGTTGAGCGAATCGGTCGCCTTCGTCGGAGGTGTCGACGACTACGCGGTGTCGTCGATGGTGTTCGCCGACGGGCCGCACCCGCGGGAGATCTGCCCGGGCACCCCGGTGCACCTCGGCAACTGCGGCCACGGCGCGTTCGGCGGCACGGTCGCCGCGCCGCCGTACTTCCACGCCATGAGCCGGCTGCTGGCCGGGGTGCCGGACAAGCCGATCCCCGCCGCCGACCCGGCCTACCTGACGGCGCGGTCGTGACCTACCGCGGTTCGAGGAAGACGAGCGGGATCTCGCGCTCGGTCTTCGTCTGGTACTGCGCGTAGTTCTTGAAGTCGGCGGTGATCTTGGGCCACAGCCGCGCCCGCTCTCCGGCGTCGGCGACCCGGGCCCGCATCGGCCGCTTCGGGCCGCCCTTCAGCGAGACCTCGACTTCGGGGTGGTCACGGAGGTTGAGGAACCACGCGGGGTGCGTGTCGTCGCCGCCCCGCGACGCCACGACGACCCACGTGTCGCCGTCCTGGTGGGGCGAGGTCAGCAGCACCGACCGCGGCTGCCCGCTCTTGCGGCCGACGGTGGTGAGTTCCAGGACCGGCATGGCGACCTGCCAGCCCACCCGCCCACCGGTGAGCTTGATCAGGCCGCGGTGGACGGCGTTCATGGTCTTCAGGGCGAAGTCGCTCGGCATGATCCCAATCTAGTTGTCCTCGGCCACGGCGTTGGGTACGGGCCGAATGTCCGGTTCGCCCGATGCCGGTGCCTGTGGGATCGGCGAAACCGCCCCGGCGGGCGGCCACGGTGTGCGAGGCTGCGCGGCGAAGGAAGAACCGAAAGAGAGAAGAACGATGCTGATCTGGGGCTGGCGTACCCGCATCTACGTGCTGGCGATGACGACGTTCCTGTGCGGCCGGTGCGGCAATCCGGCTTCGCACGCGGTGCGCAAGGCGGTCACGAAGTTCACGCTGTTCTTCATCCCGCTGTTCCCGATCAGCGTCAAGTACACGGCGCAGTGCACGTTCTGCGGGATCGAGAACCGCATCCCGAAGGAGGACGCGGTCCGGCTGCAGGCCCAGGAAGAGCAGGGCCAGGCCCAGCAGCAGGCCGCGTCGGGCTACCCGCCGCACCCCTCGCAGGGCGTTGCGCCGCAGGGGTTTCCGCCGCACCCTTCCCAGCCGCAGGGCTTTCCGCAGCAGGGGCAGCTCCCGCAGGGGCAGCAGCCGGGGCAGTTCCCGCAGCAGGGCCGGTAGGCGCGGGTCGTTCTGCTGGGCCCTGTTTCCGCGGCAAAGGCCGGTAGGCGCGGGCCGCCGCCGGACCTGGTTCCCGCGGCAAGGGCCAGTAGGCGCAGGCCACCGCCGGGACAGGTCACGCAGCAGGGCCGGTAGGTGCGGGCCGTTGGCGGCGGGCCGGGCCGTCGCCCGGTTTGCGCGGGCCTCGCCTGACGTAGGGATTAAGCCTTCTCTGTTGAGTTGTCAAACATCCGCCGGTCGCCGGGTCAGGCGGCCGATTGCTGGTCGGGGGCGATGAGGGCCTGGCCTGCGGGGGTCAGGACCGCCGGCACCAGCT
Source organism: Amycolatopsis sp. NPDC004772 (assembly GCF_053601215.1). Taxonomy (NCBI): domain Bacteria; kingdom Bacillati; phylum Actinomycetota; class Actinomycetes; order Pseudonocardiales; family Pseudonocardiaceae; genus Amycolatopsis; species Amycolatopsis sp. NPDC004772. Next base: position 1,870 of record NZ_JBSGBK010000010.1, on the reverse strand, counting down.
CGCCCGGGCGGCCGGGGCGGGCCGCGCGGATGAGGCCCTGGTGGGCCAGTGCGTGGGCCGCGAACTGGTCGCCGCACGAGAGGCCGTCGATGAACAGGTCCGGCTCGCTGCTCCACGACACCCGGGCGCGGCCGGCGCCGACCGCTCGGAGCATCGCCCGCATCCGGTGGTTGACCTCCGGGTGCGCGGCCGGTGAGCCGGTGTTCTCGTTCCCGTCCATGTCGGTCCCTCCCGCTCGTGGTTCGGCCTCTGCTGCTGCGTCGAATCGGCACGCGGGATTTCGACATCGGGTCCGGCCGGAGCGTCCCCTCATCGTCACCGCAGGCGATCCAGCACGGGTCGAAGCCCCGTCGACGAGCGTTCGGAGGCCGGTCGCGAACGGATGGGAGTCAGAAGGGCGGCTTCCCCGCCCCCACCGGTTCCGGGGTCCAGGAACTGCTCCCTTCGCCGCCCGTGGCGCGGACGGCCTTCGTCACCTTGGCCGTGGCGTACCGCAGGGACGGCCCGATTTCCTCGACCTCCAGCTCCACGACGGTGCGCTTCTCGCCCTCCTTCGTGTCGTACGACCGCTGTCTCAGCCGGCCGTGGGCGATCACGCGGGCACCACGCACGAGCGACTCGGCGACGTTTTCCGCGTGCTCCCGCCACAGGCTGCAGCGCAGGAACAGCGCGTCACCGTCGCGCCAGGAACCGGATTCGCGGTCGAACACGCGTGGGGTGCTCGCGACCGTGAAGTTCGCGACCGCCGAGCCGCCCGGGGTGAAGCGCAGATCGGGGTCGCTCGTGAGGTTGCCGACCACGGTGACCATCGTTTCGCCTGCCATCGGTCTCTCCTTGTCCTCCGGGTGCGGGGTGCACCGCTCTTGCCGATGAGGAGAGCACGGGGGTCCGACAATTCCGGATGCCGACACCCGGGCGGGGTGGTTTCCTGCCGCCATGCCGACGGCGTTTGAGAAGGAGCTCGTGACGCTCGCCCACCGGCTGGCGGACCTGGGCGACCTCGTCGCGATCGCGCTCGAGGAGGCCACGCGCTCGGTCCTGGAAAGTGACCACACGCTGGGCGGACGTGCGCGGGAACAGGCCGCCGCGGTGGCCGCGCTCGGGGCCGCGTGCGAGGACCAGGCGTGCGCGCTGCTGGCCCTGCACGCGCCGCCGGAGGCGGGGGTGAAGGCGGTGGTCGCGGCCGCGCACACCGCCGCGGATCTCACTCGGATGGGTGGACTTGCGCGGGAGGTTGCCGAGGCGCGGGGGCCGGTGCCGTCGGACCTCCGGCCCGCGGTGGGACGGCTGGGTGGGCATGCGGTGGCCGCGGCGCGGGCGCTGCGTGAGGTGCTGGTCGGCGGGGACGAGGCGCCGCTCGGTGACGCGGTTGCGCTGGTGGGAACGGCCGAGCGGGAGGTGCGGGCGTGGGTGGACGGCCGTACGTGGCCGCTCGGGGCCGGAGTGGCGGTCGATCTGGGGTTGCTGGCCGCGGTCTACGGGCGGTTCGCCGCGACGGCGGTCCGGGTGGGACGCCGGGCCGCGGGGTTCGCGCCGGTGGGGGCTTAGCGGCTCCGGCGCCCCGGCTCCGGCGCCCCGGCCGCAGGCATCCCGCCGCAGGCCTCGCGGCTCCGGCGCCCCGGCCGCAGCCGCCCGGCCACAGGCACCGCGGCCACAGCCGCCCCGGCTGCAGGAGCCCCGGCCACAGCCACCCCGGCCACAGCCACCCCGGCCACAGCCACCCCGGCCACAGCCACCCCGGCCACAGCCACCCCGGCCACAGCCACCCCGGCCACAGCCACCCCGGCCACAGCCACCCCGGCCACAGCCACCCCGGCCACAGCCACCCCCGCCCCCCCCACCCCCGCCACCGCCCCCCCCGCCCGCGGCA